>CAVCTP010000170.1:0-2856 GCA_963605145.1 Tannerellaceae bacterium | reverse complement strand
TCGCCCTTAACCTTAGCATCTAGAACGCCACCAGTAATCATTATCTTTATCCAATCAACACCATTCTTAACGTTATTTTCAATAAATCTGACAAAGTCTGCATCATCCTTTGCCCCATAGGCAACAGAACCTTCCATATGACCATTAGGAACAGTAACTGCCTCATCGCATGATAAGATTCTTGGACCATCAAATTTGCCACTATTTATGGCATCTCTTAATTCACTATCAAAAGTTCCTAGACCTCCTACTGTACGAATAGTAGTTGTTCCCGATAACATTTCTGTTTGTACTTGATCCTTACATATCTTTTTACCAACTAGTTGAAGCAACTTATTAGACATTACTAGTTTTGCAGCCTTTTTAGAATCACCTTGTTTCTTTTTAGGGAAACCAGTTCCTGGTGTATGAACATGTAGATTAATTAAACCAGGAATTAAATATTTATTTCCTAAATCTATACCATCAGCTAAAGGATCATTTTTTTCAATTGCGACAATCTTACCATCTTCAACAGTAAGCATCATATTTTCTTGTACTACCATATCCTTTGTACCATCTAGGATATTCACATTCTTGTAAATTGTTTTCATCGTTTACACCTCACAAATCAATTATATATTTTTTTACCTTAAATTTATTATGATAAAATGCAAAAGATATGATAAACAATTTTAAATACTCCTTTAATGAAAAAAGATATCATACTTTCAACTATTATTTAAAAAGTAAATATGATTGTAAAGTATCAAAAGTAATTCTTGATGCTGGCTTTACTTGTCCTAATAGAGATGGAAGCAAAGCCTATGGTGGTTGCATATTTTGTAGTAGTTTAGGAAGTGGCGATTCCAATATTGCTTTGAAGGAAGATTTATTAAATCAATATTATAAAAATAAAGAAGTTATGGATAGAAAATGGCCAAATCATTTATATATCCCCTATTTTCAATCCTTTTCTAATACTTATGGTCCTTTAGATAAAATAAAAAATATCATTGAACCATTTATTACAATGGATGAAGTATGTGAAATCGCCATTGCCACAAGATGTGATTGTTTAGAAGATAATACCATTGCTTATTTAAATGATATAAGTTCCATTAAACCTATTTGGTTAGAACTAGGTCTACAAACCTCAAATGATAAATGTGGTAAATTATTAAATAGACAATATGACTTTATTGACTTTAAAAAAGCTATAGATAAATTATCCAAAACTAATATCAAAACCTGTGTTCATATTATGAATGGTTTACCATTTGAAAGTAAAGAGGATATGTTACAAACAGTTAAAGATATAAATCATCTACCATTTGATGCTATTAAGATACATATGTTACATGTATTAAAAAATACTAAATTAGGTGATATGTATTTAGAGAAACCTTTTGAATTAATTAGTAGAGAAGAATATATTGAACTAGTTGTTAAACAATTAGAATTATTAAAACCGGAGATAGTTGTTCAAAGATTAACCGGTGATCCAATTAAAAAAGATTTATTATGTCCTGATTGGTTATTAAATAAAACTACTATCTTAAATGATATTGATAAATTAATGCGTAAATTAGATACCTACCAAGGTGCAAAGTATGAATAATAATACTTATATTCATAAATATATAAAGCCATTACTTAAACCAGAAGATATAACAATTGATATGACTCTAGGTAATGGCAATGATTCTGAACTATTATGTCAATATACTAAGAAGGTATATGGTTTTGATATATCTAATGAAGCTATTGAAAATTCTAAAAGAAGATTAAAAGATTACAACAATATTGTTTATATTAATGACAATCATATTAATGTTGATAAATATGTCAAAGAAAAAGTAAAGTTAATTATCTTTAATTTAGGTTATTTACCTCATAGTACAGATACAAATATAACCAAGGCTGATGAAACATTGATTGCTTTTAAGAAGTCTTATGAATTATTAATGGATAATGGTTATTTGATTATTACCTTTTATCTAGGACATCAAGGTGGTAAGCAAGAATATTATTTATTAGATAACTATATAAAGAAAAATAAGTTTCTAATATTAGAAACTTATCATCAAGATAAAATCAATTCACCTATTACCTATATTATTAAGAAAGTTAATTAAGTACATCTATATAATTACGATAATAAGTAAGACTAGATGCTGAGTTCCATGTTAGATAGCCATCATTTACTCCGGCATCACTTAAACCATTAATCTGATCTTCAATAAATTCTGGACCATAGTAGACATCATAAGTATCAGAACTTTGGGCCATGATCCAAGTACGGCATTTCGCAGGATCATATGTATTTTCTTGGGCATAATAAGTAGCCTTGCCCCAATAGTACATTAAATCATAAACATCAACCCAAGGCTCTTCTATACCATAAGAATATGCCGAGAAATGATCAGGATAAGGCATAGAACTAATGGCATCAACAGTATTAGATATAGCTGGCCAAAATTGACCATAATATGTTGACCAGGCTGAGAAAGAATAGGCATCATCACCACTAGTTTCCCCAAATACATCAGCTGATACATATACTTGTTTATTATGTAAATACTCGCAGGCATATCTTAAAAAATTTGTAACAGCCTCGCATCTAGATTCATCATAATTATTCTTTAAATCAACACCCTCAACATCTTCAGGGAATCTAACATAATCAAATTGTATTTCATTAAAGCCCATCTCATCTACTGCCTCGCTTGCTAATGCAAGATTATACTCCCACATCTTACGAGAATATACACTAGGCCAATTAACTGAACCATATCTATATAACTCACCATCATATGTTAAGGCTTCAGATTCATTATCCTTGGCAAAAGCATCATCTTTAAAAGCCGTAATTCT
>CAVCTP010000169.1:0-2858 GCA_963605145.1 Tannerellaceae bacterium | reverse complement strand
TTAAGTATTCTAAAAGGATTAAGATTACTCTTAATAGTTCGAACATCAAAATCCATAGGAACATATATAAAAACATAACCCTTCATTAATACAGATTCTTCATCCCATTTTTTTCCTTTTGAAGACCTATGTATCATTCTTTTTAAAACTAAAGCATAAACATCTTCATATTCATCATTTAACTCTTTCGCTAAATCTACTTCCGAGTTACTTAAAGTAAATAAAACATAGGAATCAAATCCATCGCTATTAAACTGTTGCTTTAATTCATTCTTATCTTCCATTTACTCCCTCACTTATATGCATAATTTTAATATAAGTTAACCAACTTTACGACATTCATCATTTCTATAATCTTTATGTCTATTTATTTCTTTATTATTTTAATATATTTGTACAACGTTATTTATATCGCAATCTATATTTGTACAAGTTATAAATTTTTTGTTTATTAATTTATTGTCATGATTTATATTTTTTTAATTAAACATATTTGACAAAATTTCCAAAACTTGCATTTTTGAGTATGTTTTGGAAATTTTGTTGTCTTTATAATTTAAAAAATGTATCATATAAGTACTAAGAGGTGCACATATGATTGGTAGAGATAATGAAAAAAATTATTTACTTTCTTTGCTAGATGAAGAAGAATCACAATTTATTGCTGTATTCGGTCGTAGACGTGTAGGAAAAACATATCTTATAAGAGAAACATTCAAACACAATTTTACTTTTGAACATACTGGTATTAGTAATAATGGAATTCAGGCAGGTTGTAGAAAAAAGGCACAACTTGATAAGTTTTATGAATCATTAAAAGAATATGGATATACTGGTAATGAAAAATTTACTAATTGGAATGATGCTTTTAATGGTTTAAAAGAGCTTATAAACAATTCAAAAGAAAAAAAGAAAATAATTTTTATTGATGAATTATCTTGGATGGACACCAAAGATGGTGGCTTAATTTCTGCCTTAGAAAGTTTTTATAATGGTTATGTATGTGCTAGAAAAGAAAAAGATATTATCTTAATAATATGTGCTTCAGCCACATATTGGATGATAGACAATATCGTTAATGCTAAAGGCGGGCTTCATAATAGACTTACTGGTCAGATACAATTAAAACCGTTTACTTTAAAAGAATGCGAAGAATACATAAACAGTAAAAATATCAAATTTAATAGACACCAAATATTACAATGCTACATGATTATGGGCGGTATTCCTTATTATTGGAGTTTACTTAACAAAGGGAAAAGTTTAGCTCAAAATATTGATGACTTGTTTTTTAAAGAAGGTGCTATGTTGGCAAATGAATACACAAATCTATATAGTGCATTGTTTAATAAACCAGAACAATATCAAAAAATTATTTCTGCCTTGTGCCGTACAAATAAAGGATTAACTAGGGATGATATTTCAAATATTACAAAAATAAGTAGTTCCGGTTCGTTAAGCACAAAATTAACAGAACTAGAAAATTGTGGCTTTATTAGAAAATATATCCCATTTGGCTATAATCAAAACAATTGTTTATATCAATTAATTGATAACTACACATTATTCCATTATAAATTTCTAAAAAACAATGTTTATAATGAAAACTATTGGAAAGATATGGTTAATTCACCACAGGTTAATTCTTGGAGTGGTATAGCCTTTGAAAGAGTTTGTTTGGAACATATTCCTCAAATAAAAAAAGCTTTAGGTATATCTGGAGTATATACCGAAGTTAATTCGTGGAAATGTAATAAGGATGAAGAAAATGGAATATTTGGTTCACAAATAGATTTATTAATTGTCAGAAAAGACCAAGTAATTAATGTTTGCGAAATGAAATATTCAAATACCGAGTACCTAGTGGATGCAAAATTCAATAGAGACTTGCAAAGGAAAATTAATGACTTTGTTAAAAAAAGCAAAACAAAATATTCTATTCATCCTACATTGATAACTTCGTATGGCGTCATAAAGAATTCATATTCCGATGAACTTCAATCAATCATTACATCAGATGATTTGTTTGAATAATACTTTAATAAATTAAGTTGAGGCAAAAACTATGAAAATAACATTCTATTCTTCAAAGAAATATGATATTGATTACTTTAAGAAATATGATTTAGATAATGAATTTAAATACTATACCGATTCTTTAAATATTGATACTGTTGAACTAGCAAAAGGTAGTGATGCTATATGTATATTTGTTAATGATGTTGTTGATAAAGATATTATTGATAAATTATATGAATTAAACATTAAACTTATCCTATTAAGATGTGCCGGATACAATAATGTTGATATTGAATATTGTTTTAATAAAATACATGTCTATAGAGTACCAGCATATTCACCATATGCTATTGCAGAACATGCAATGGCACTACTATTAACATTAAATAGAAATACCCATAAAGCATATATTCGTACAAGAAACTTTAACTTCTCCATTGAACAACTTGATGGCTTTGATCTACATAATAAAACAATTGGTGTTATTGGCACTGGTAAAATAGGTAAATGTTTTATTAATATATGTAAAGGCTTTGGCTTAAATGTAATTGCCTATGATAAATACCATAGCGAAAATATTGAATATGTTGAATTAGATGAAATATACAAAAGATCAGATATTATATCTTTACATTGTCCATTGACTAGTGACACTTATCATATGATTAATGCTGATACTATTAATGAAATGCAAAGAAAACCAATTATTATTAATACTTCTAGAGGAGGTTTAATTAATAGTGTTGATTTACTGCATGCTTTAAAAGATAAGCAACTAAAAGGAGCATGTTTAGATGTATATGAAGAAGAATCTAATATCTTCTTTAAGGACTATTCTA
>CAVCTP010000168.1:0-2860 GCA_963605145.1 Tannerellaceae bacterium | reverse complement strand
GCACTATGTAGATCAGGTTTAGGTAAATTAAGTATTATTGATTATGATAAGGTAGAACCTTCTAATTTAAATAGGCAATTGATGACTAATAAAAATAATATTGGCCAAATTAAGGTTGAAGTATTAAAAAAACATCTAGAAGAGATTAGTGATACAAAGATTATTGCCTATAATGTTTTTATTGATGATAACTTTGAATTAAAGGAAAGATATGATTATATTGTTGATTGTATTGATACTTTAAGTAGTAAATATCATTTAGTTAAATTAGCACAAGCTAATGATATTCCAATATTATGTTCCTTAGGTTCTGCTAGAAGATTAAAGATAGAAAATATTAAATTAAGTACTTTAGATAAAACCCAAAATGATCCTTTGGCAAAGGCTTTTAGACAATTAGTAAGAAAAGATAATTATAAGAAGAAGATAGAAGTTGTTTATGTTGATTCACCAGCTATAAAAACAGAAAATAAACAACTTGGCTCATCTATATTTGTCGTAGGCAGTGTTGGTTTATATATTGCATCTATTGTATTTGATAGATTGATAGGAGCTAAAAATGAATCTAAATAAAGAAGAAAAAATTAAGATTGTTAAGATTGTATTAATATTATGTTTTGGCTTATTATCCTTTTTCTATTTAGGAAAGATATTTTCTGATCCTAATACTTATGCTTCTTTAATTGAAATCTTAGATAATAAAAAGGCTAATGTAATGGGCTTAACTGCTTCAACTTCTGCGGCATCTATTGCCATAAGTGCCTTGCCTAATGATTTAGGTACACCAATAGCTGATCAACTAGCAAATTTAAGTACCTATTTATTGGCCATCTTAACAGTAGTTTATTTAGAAAAATATCTATTAACTATTATTGGTTTTGTAACATTTAAAGTTATTATTCCTATTGTTTGTATATTATATATAGTTTATATTCTATTGCCTCATAATCTTTCTTTAAGAAAGGTTGCTTTAAAATTATTTTGTTTTGGTTTAGCTTTATTTTTATTGATACCATGTAGCGTTACGATATCTAATATGATTGATGCTACATATGAGAGTAGTATTAATGAAACAATAGATAATACCCAAGAAGAAATTGAAGTTAATAATGATTCTAATGATACAAGTAGTCAAGATGATTTAAAGTGGTATGAAAAAATATATAACTATTTTAGTGAAACTGTAGAAGAGGTTAAAAATAATATAAGTACTTCTACAAGTGAAACAATTAATAAGGTTAAAAATATTTTAAGTAATTTTATAGAAGCAACGGCAGTGATGATTGTAACATCATGTATCATACCGGTATTAACTGTTTTAGTATTTATTTGGCTAACAAAGATTATTCTTGGTATTGAAATTAATAAACCTGAATTTTTAAAAATAGAAAATAAAGATAAATTAAATGGATAGGGTATATATCGCAATCGATTTAAAATCATTTTATGCCTCAGTAGAATGTGTTGAACATGGTTTTAATCCTTTAAAGACAAATCTGGTGGTTGCTGATGAATCTAGAACCGAAAAGACTATCTGTCTAGCAGTTTCACCATCTTTAAAGGCTTATGGTATTCCTGGTAGGGCAAGACTTTTTGAAGTTATACAAAAGGTTAATGAGATAAATAAACAAAGAGTTAAGGCATGTGGCAGATTTACAGGCGATTCTTTTTATGATGATGAGGTACAAAGTAATCCTAATTTAGCTCTTAATTTTTATATTGCTGAACCACGAATGAATACTTATATGAAGTATTCTAGTAAGATATATTCTATTTATTTAAAATATGTCTCTAAAGAAGATATCCATGTTTATTCTGTTGATGAAGTATTTATTGATGTTAGTGACTATTTAAATACTTATAAAATGTCTCCAAGAACTTTAGCGATGTGTATGGTTAAGGATGTCTTTAATGAAACGGGTATTACGGCAACTTGTGGAATAGGTACAAATTTATATCTATGTAAGGTTGCTATGGATATAGTCGCCAAGCATATCAAGGAAGATGAAAATGGGGTAAGGATTGCCGAGTTGAATGAATATAGTTATAGGCAAAAATTATGGGACCATCAACCATTAACGGATTTTTGGCGTGTTGGTAAGGGCATCGCTAATAAATTAATTAAAAATGGTATTTATACCATGGGTGATATAGCTCGGAAATCTCTTGAAGATGAGGATAAACTATATAAATTATTTGGTATTAATGCGGAGTTATTAATAGACCATGCCTGGGGTTATGAGCCAGTAACAATTAAGGATATTAAAGCCTATAAACCAACAAGTAATTCTTTAAGTTCAGGTCAAGTATTAAAAGAGCCATATTCTTTTGAAAAGGCTAGATTAATAGTTAAAGAAATGGCTGATTCTTTAGTTTTAGATATGGTAGAAAAAGGTTTATTGTGTAAACAAATAGTTTTAAATGTTGGTTATGATGTTGTTTCTTTAAAAGATTATGATGGTGAGATAAAACAAGACCCATATGGTAGAAATATGCCTAAAATGGCTCATGGTTCATATAATTTAGAGGATTATTGTTCTAGTTCTAAATTAATAATGAATGGTTTCTTATATCTATTTGATAATATTGTTAATCCTAAACTATATGTTAGAAGAATATATGTAGTTGCTTGTAACATTATTAAAGAAGAAGATAAGCCAATAGAAAAAAGTCCTGAACAATTAGATTTATTTACGGATTATAAACAAAAAGATATCGATGATGATAAGTTAGATAAAGCTTTGGCTAAAGAAAAAAAGATGCAGAAGGCTATTATTGAAATACAAAGAAAATATGGTAAGAATTCTATATTAAAGGCTAATAATCTTGAAGAAGGGGCAACGATGTTAGAAAGAAATAA
>CAVCTP010000167.1:0-2889 GCA_963605145.1 Tannerellaceae bacterium | reverse complement strand
GCTAAAGCATATCAAATGATTGATTAGGAGACTTTATGAAAAATATAATTGGAAAGAAAATCTAATAGGAAGCAAAGGCATATTAAGCAGTGCAATTTATGAATATAGAGAAACAATTTCTGAATTAGAAAAAGACTACGAAAACTATTACGCAAGCAAGGATCTTAGAAATGCGCAGCGAATAGAGAGAATGATTAAACGTTTTAAAACAAACAAAATGATTGATTTTTTAGTTAGATGTAACGTTCTTCCAAAGTATGGTTTCCCTATAGATTCTGTTGAGCTTGATGTTACTACTGATGAAAATAAGAAAACAGGCTTAAATCTTTCTAGAGATTTAAAAATGGCTATTTCTGAATATGCACCAGGAGAAAAAATTATTGCTGACGGAAAAATGTATACAAGTAGATACATTAAGAAATCATTTTTCAAGAATACAATGGATTTTTATACATCATATGTTTGCCAATGTGATGTTTGTAAAACTTGGAATTTTAGTAGGACTAATCCAAAAGACAAAAAAAGAAAGAGAAATTGTGTAACTTGTCACACCTCAATTAGTCCTAATAAATGGTTTGAAGCAATAGAACCACGTAATGGTTTCGTTTCTCAATATAAACCTGAGGAAGTTCCTTTATCAAGACCAGAAAAAGTATATAGAAGTCAAGACTCGTACATCGGAGATGGCAAAAACATAGACGAGTATCACTATTTAATAAATGGTAGAGAAGTTCTTATCAGATCAAGCGAAAATGATGAAATCATGGTTACATCTTTTAGCAAATTTTATGTATGTAAAAAATGCGGGTGCGCCTATGGCCCTCACGACACTTTATATACAAGCGATTCAACAACAAAAAGAAAAGATATTAAGGCTACAAAGGAATTAAGAGGAAATGCTGTTCCTTTGATAAAACCGAAAGGTACTCATAATGATTCTAGAGGCGTGCTATGTAGCGGTGATACTTTGTATCCATATTATATGAACCATGTATATAAAACTGATGTAATAATTATTGATTTTTGTGACAATCCATTAATCACTCAAGGAACAGCATTATCTGTTCTATACGCTTTGTTAAATGCTATGTCCGACGAAATGGGAATTGATATCAATGATATTAGTGGAACATTAAGTGGATCAATAGGAAGAGGAATTGATATTGATATGTCTGTATCTGGTTACTCTTTGGTTCTTTATGATACTGTTGCTGGTGGCGCTGGTCATGTAGGAAGGTTAAAAGCAGATCCAGAAATGCTTAAGAAAGTAATCTTGTCTGCATATAACAGAATGATAAATTGTAATTGTGATTCATCGTGCTACAATTGCTTGCGAAGTTATTCTAACCAAAGAATACATGATAAATTATTTAGAAAATTGGCTGCAGATTATCTATATCAATATATAGGCGAAGTTAAACCTTTTGTTCCAAGTAATAAAAAGAAAAACATTTTACTTAATGTTTCGTTTACACGTCATGGAGCAGAAATTAAAACTGAAACATATTCTTATATTTTTAGCGAATGTCCAGAAGAATATAAACAAAATATCATTGATACCTTTGATGGCAACAAACTAGTTAAGCCAGATTTGAATGATGAAGACTTATTAATACCAGGATATGAAAATGTTTATGTTAACTATGTATGGATTGATAAGAAAGTAATGCTTTTCTTTGCGGACAATAGATATAGTTACGATATTGTCTCAAAAACAGAATATAAATGCTTTATTTTAGATAGTAAATTTAAATTAGGCGATTTACTTGATGCATTAGCATGAGGAGGAACATTTATGGCAATAATGATACCTTACATTCCTAGTGATTATCAGCCCGAAAGTCGAGAAGGGGAAATGTTTGAAGCTTTAGAAAAACTTCCAGACGATTATTATGTATTCCATTCATTTAAAATGGTTGATATTGTCGACAATGAATGGAAAGAACACGAAATTGACTTTGTCATATTCAATGAGAAAAAAGGAATTTTAGCACTAGAAGCAAAAGCTGGACAAGTTTGGTGTGATAATGGCATTTGGAAATATGGAAATGGAATGCCAATGAAAAGAAGCCCATTTGTTCAAGCAAACGATAATAAGTGGACACTCCTTAAAAAGACGGATAAACTCCGTAAAAGCAATGATATTACTAATAATTGTAAATTTTTATCTGCTGTTTGGTTTCCTTCTTTAGAAAAAAAGGCAATTAATAAATTAAATTTTCCTCAAGACACAGATCCAGAACTAATTATGTCTTCAGAAGATTTAGATAATCCATTGAAGACAATAGAAAAAATATTTAATATAAATGTTTCTAACATAACTACAAAATTATCATTGAGTCAAAAAACATTTATACTTTCTACTATTCTTTGCCCAACTTTTAATATTCTTCCTTCAAAAACACTAGAATTAGATTACAAACATCAAAGATTTGATGAAATGATAAAAGAACAATGTAATCTTCTTAATTATCTTGAAGAACAAAAAGCAGCAGTTATTAATGGTGCTGCAGGCACTGGAAAAACCATGATGGCACTAGAAAAGGCAAGAAGACACTCTGTTGCTGGAGATAGAATTTTATTTTTGTGTTATAACAAAAAATTAAAAGAATATTTGGAAAATAATTATAAATATAAAAATGTTGATTACTATACGATAGATGGTTATGCATGTTTTACTAATGGTACATCTATAGTAGATTATGATGAATTACTTGAAAAACTTCTTAATATCGCAACTTCTGACTGTAACGCTTTCCCATATGATCATGTGATTGTTGATGAAGGGCAAGATTTTGGCCAAGATAATATTCCTAGTGATGATATATTTGAATGTCTAGAAGAAATTGTTTTAAAGAAAAACGAAAAAGGAGCTTTTTATATCTTTTA
>CAVCTP010000166.1:0-2891 GCA_963605145.1 Tannerellaceae bacterium | reverse complement strand
ATTTTACTACAAAACAGATAAATTAATAGTAAACTACTTAAAAATTGTTATCTTCATTATAATCAATTTTTAAGGTATAATTTGTATGTATGCCAGCAACTTATGCCCATTGGCGTTTTGGTGAAGATTGTTTCCAAATAATGCCAGAAGATATTAAAAAAATAGTAAATGATAACCGTGACATTTTTAATCTTGGAGTTCACGGTCCTGATATCTTTTTCTATGATTTAACACATAAAAAGATTACTTCTTATGGTTCTAAGATGCATAAACTACCAGCAATGGATTTCTTTAAAAATAGTAAAGAAGTCATCAATAATCATGAAGAAAAAGAAGAGATGTTAGCTTATATGCTAGGCTTTTTAAGTCATTTTACTTTAGATTCTACGTGCCACAGTTATGTAGAAAGAAAAAGAGAATTTGCCAATATTAGCCATAACTATGTTGAATCTGCTTGGGAAAGACATGTTATTGAACTAGATGGTCGTACACCAAACTTAGTAGACCGCGCAGAATCTTTAAGACCAAATAAAGATATCGCCAAAGTCATTTCTTATTTCTTCCCATTTAGTCAAAAAGAAATATTAAGAACTACAAAATGTCAACATAACATAATCTATATGTTGAATTGTATAAGTTTTAGAAAAGATAAATTCTTAAGAACCCTATTAAAAACAATAGGTCTAAGTGATTTTGCGGATTTACTTATTGGTTTTGAAGAAGTAGAAATTTGTAAAGATTCTAATTTAAGATTAGATAAATTAAGAAAAAAAGCTTTAAAACAATATGAAAAATTATTAAATAACTATATAGCTTATTTAAAAGAAGATAAAAAACTAATCACCTATTTCAATAAAACATTTGATCGTGATGAAAATTACCAAGATATTCAAGTTCTAAGTTATGAAGAAGAGCTTAAATATAAAGTTTAGTTTTTAAGGAGAAAAAAATATGAAAACTTTGTTTAAGAAATTAAACGAGTCCAAAATCTTTAAAGATTTAAGCCCTCAAGAATTTTCTTGGGTATTGTATGATGTAGGAAACTCTGCATTTACAATGTTGGGATGCTCACTCATTCCTATTTGGTTTAAATCTTTAGCAGCAAAAGGTGGTGTATCGGCAGATAATCAAACTGCTTATTGGGCACTGGCTACTTCAATTGTTACTATCATTGTTGCTTTAATTGGACCAGTATGTGGTGCTATTGCTGACCACAAAGATACAAAGAAGATATTCTTTACTACCGCTGCAGCAATTGGTGTTATAGGTTGTATCATCAATGGCTTTGCCACTAGTTGGGTATTATTCATCATAATCTATGTTCTAACTAAAATTTCCTATCAAGCATCATTAACCTTCTATGATTCTATGCTTAATGATGTAACAAGTGATGATAGAGCTGATGCTGTTTCCGCATATGGCTATGCTTGGGGATATATCGGTTCTTGTATTCCTTTCACTGTTGCTTTAATTGCTTATGTCTTAGGTCCTGATATGGTAGGTATCTTATCAGAATCTGTATCAAGAATGATTGGCTTTATTGTTACTGCTGTATGGTGGTGGTTAGTAACTATGCCTCTAATTAGAAACTATAAACAAATCAATTATGTTGAAGATGATAGAGGCGCAATCGGCAAAGCATTCAAAAAGATATTTGCTTCAATTAAGAAAATTGTTGTTAATGATAAAAAAGTATTATTCTTCTTAATTGCCTTCTTCCTATATATTGATGGTGTAGGAACAATTATTGATAACTGTATTAACTTAGGTACTGACTTAGGATTAAATACCGTTGGTCAAGTTATATTCCTATTATTAACACAGGTTGTAGCTTGGGGTGGCTCTCTAGTTTTCGCTAAACTTTCAAAGAAAAAAGATACTGTTGAATTAATTAAGATTTGTATTATTGGCTATGCTGTTGTATGTTTATATGCTTTAACTTTACAACACTTATGGCAATTTGCAGTCATGGCATTTGGTGTAGGATGCTTCCAAGGTTCTATCCAATCATTATCTAGATCTTATTATGCAAAGATAATTCCTGATCAAAACTCTGGTGAATACTTTGGTATCTATGATATCTTCGCTAAAGGTGCTTCCTTCTTAGGATCATTTGTAATATTTATTGTTAAGAAGATTGGTATTAAAACAAATGGCGTATTCAATATCTTTGGTGTTTCTATTAGATCAATTAACGTTGCTGTAGGACTACTTGCGATATTCTTCATCTTAGGCTGGATATTTATCGGTATCGCTGATAAAATGCCTCAATCTGAAGAATCTAAGAAATAGTTGTTATAAAAAAATATTAAAAACAAAAGGGCTGTTACAACAAATCGTAATAGCCCTTTTTCTTTGCTTCAAAATAAAAAGCGCACCAGGAATCCAACCTTCAGCGCTTTCTCTTGATATACTCTTTTTGTTCTAAAAAGAGATATCTTTTCCTATTTTACAACTACTAAGTTTTTTTATTTTAAACTATTTAAATATTGATCTAGCTGTTCTTCTGCTTTCTCAGATTTTTTAACCTTAGGGTTTGTATATGCTTTACCCTTATTAACAACCATATAAGGTTTACGTATTGTTTCAAAACTATCTAATGGATTATCATCAACAACTATAAAGTCTGCTGATTTGCCTAGTTCTATTGAACCAGTTTGCTTATCTAGTTCAATAATTTCCGCATTATTTAAAGTAGCCATATATAGACATTTCTTTCTATCTACATCACATAGATAATGTAAATATTCTAATTCTCTCCACATATCATAATGGGTAATAAATGGACATACTGTATCAGTACCTAAACCTACCTTAATACCTTCTTTGATACAATCTTTAGTTGCTTGAATTATTCCTTCTAATAATACTTCTGAGTTATATCTTTGAAT
>CAVCTP010000165.1:0-2898 GCA_963605145.1 Tannerellaceae bacterium | reverse complement strand
TGTATAATGGAATGAAGAAGATAGAATTAGATTACGTTATAGATAAGTTAAATAATTTCAAAGGTTAAAACTTGAGAAAGGATTAATATGTCAAGAATAAATGTTACAAAATCTTCTATGCCTACTTATGAAGAATATTGTCAAGAGATAAAGAAATTGTGGGATAGTAGATGGCTATCAAATAGAGGCGTAGAACATAAGGAATTTGAAAAAGAATTATGTGAACTTTTTGATTGTGAAGGTGTTTCTTTGTTTGCCAATGGCCATGTAGCATTAGAAGTGGCAATTGATGCTTTTGATTTTAAAGAAGGTAGTGAGGTAATTACTACTCCATATACTCATTGTTCAACGACACATGCTATTGTTAGAAATGGTTTAAAGCCTATATTTGTTGATGTATTAGATGATTATTTGACAATAGATCCTACTCAAATTGAAAAGGCAATCACAGATAAAACGGTTGCTATAGTGGCAACACATGTTTATGGTTTTCCTTGTAAGGTTGATGAAATAGATAAAATTGCGAAAAAATATAATTTAAAAGTAATATATGATGCAGCCCATGCATTTGGTGAAACATATAATAATAAACCAATCACAAGTTATGGTGATGCTTCAATGATAAGTTGCCACGCAACAAAGGTTTTCCACACTATTGAAGGTGGAATTATAGTATTCAAAGATAAATCATTCTACGAAAAAGTTGATCATCTAACAAATTTTGGTTTTGTATCTCATGAGAATGTTGCCTATGTTAGTACAAATGCCAGAATGAATGAATTTGAAGCAGCTATGGGTTTATGTAATCTAAGACATTTTAAGGATGATATTTTAAAAAGAAAAAAGGTTGCTGAAAGATATTTTGAAAATTTAAGTAGTATTAAAGGAATAAGACTATTTATACCAGAAGATAATTTAGATTGGAATTGTGCTTATTTCCCAATTATTTTTGATGGTTATAAATATGATAGAAATCAAATTCAAGATAAATTAGCTGACAATGATATTTATGCTAGAAAGTATTTCTATCCACTAACTAGTGAATTAACTTGTTATAAAGATGAATATGGTTATACAGTTAAAGATACACCAATCGCTAAACATGCAGCAGAACGTGTTTTAACTCTTCCTATGTATTCAGATTTAGAATTAGAAGAAGTAGATAGAATTTGTGAAATTATCAAACAATAAATAATATGAAAAGATTAGGTGTTTTTGCTTTCTTTAATAAAGAAGGATATGTAGAAGATTACGTAGATTATCTATTAAAAGAAATGACTAAGAATTTAGATAATCTTTATATTATGGTTATCGGATTATTAGATGATAGAGGCAAAAAGATCTTAAGCAAATATAGTAGTAATATTGCTTATAGAGAAAATAAAGGCTTTACTGGTGGGGCTTGGCAAGATGCAATAATCAATCAAATTACCTTTGAAGAATTAGTTAAATATGATGAAGTAGTATTCTTTAATGATATTTTTTATGGACCAATTTATCCAATGGAAAAAGTTTTTACTGAAATGGATAAAAAGAAGGATTTGGATTTCTGGGGAATTACTAGACATTATGAAACTAAAGATTTTACTGGAACTTATGAAAGTGGCGTAATTCCAGAACATATCCAAACTTACTTTTATGCAGTTAGAAATAGAATGCTTAAATCAGATGAATTTAAAAAGTTTTGGATAGAGATGCCAGAAATTAAAACTCCAAAAGATGATATAGCATATCAGGAAACTAGATTTACAAATTATTTTTCTAATTATGGTTATAAGTGGGATACATATGTGAATATGGAAACATTAAAAGGTGAAGATTTAAATAATTATTGTATGAATTATGAAATACCATATACCCTAATTTTAAAATACAACATGCCTTTTATTAGAAGAAAAAGTTTAATACAAATAATAGAAAATAGTGTATCTGGTCCAGAGATTGAGGCTAAAAGAGTATTAGATTATATAGAAAATGAAACAAATTATAACGTGGATTATATATGGGATGATTTATTAAGAAATAACAATATATATGATTTATATACAAAACTTCATTTAAACTATATAGTACCGATAGATAGAAAATTAGATGAAAATAACAAAAAAACAGCATTAATTTCTAATATTGAATTAAATAATAATAAATATGATTTTTATCTTTTAAGTAAAACAAAATTAAGTGAAATTATAAATAAATATGACTATATATGTTATATAAATTATGATAAGATAAGCGATAATTTATTAATTAATAATGCTGATAAAAAATTATTAGTTGATAACACAATATTTAATGATAACTATATAGATAATGTGCTTTATTTATTTAAACAGAATAAAAAGCTAGCGTATTTAGGTGTGCCAGAATTTATATCTAATTTGTCGTGGCAATCATTAAGTAAAAATTGGGATAAGGATGATTTTGACAAGGTTTGTAACGAATTAAAAGAATTAAATATTAATGTCAATTTATCTTTTGAAAAAGCTCCTATAACAAAATCAAAAGCATTCTGGTTAAAAACGGAAGCAATTAAAAACATAAATATTGATAATTGTAGTTTGTTACATTTAGAATTACCATATATTCTTCAAAGTAATGGCTATTATTCGGGATTAATATATTCAAAGGAATATGCTTCTGTTTATTTAACAGCTTTAATAGAAGAATATAAAAGATATACAAATACTCATCCATATGCTGCTGTTGATTCTATACCTTTGAGTAAGTTATTTAGGGGAATCTTTATCAAAATAAGAAGAAAGATTTTTAAGAAGTAATTTGAAAAGAAATAATTTGTTTTAATAGAATTAAGATATAAATTGGAGGTCATTATGAAAATCTTAGTTACAGGTGGTGCAGGTTTTATAGGTTCTAACTTTGTATATTTATTGTTGG
>CAVCTP010000164.1:0-2919 GCA_963605145.1 Tannerellaceae bacterium | reverse complement strand
AACATTCTTAAAGTTATGAGCCAAACTATTAAAGATAGCCAATTGTTCTTCACGTACTTTTTGGAAAGCTAACTCTTGTTCACGTTGCTTCTTTTCTTCTTCGATGTGTCTTGCGATAATATTATCAATATTTTGATATCCCGCAATAACAGAATCAAAGTTAGCTAATTTAATATATGTATAACGATAATGATGTACTTCATTATCTTTTACAATACGGAAACTTCCACTTAATTCATCTTTATCTTTAAATACTTCACGTAGATTATCTAAAGAAACATTCTTTCTAAATATCTCTCTATCTTCAGGATGAAGATTAGAAGCAATATATTCATCACAGAACTTTTGATAATCATACATTTCATTTTCTTCAACATCATCCATATTTGTAGGATTCGTCTTTAATACACGAGATAAACCTTCATTTAAATCAATTAAGTATACATTGAAAAAATCACGAGATAAAGCACTAATAACAGCCTTAGATTTTTCTTGATTTATTTTTTCAACACCTAAAATAACATGCTTGATACCATTTTCGTCTTCATCTTCTTTAAAGAAGTGAATTCGACACATTTCATTAAGATGGGATACAAAATCCAAAGTAATATGATTTCTATTACCCATACGTTTTTGAAGGGTACTTCTATCAACAAATGTTAGCACTCTATCTAAACTTCTTTTAGAAGAGAAACTATTAAATACACGGACAATATTTAAATCATAGTCATTAGAATCAGGAAGACATAATTTTTTAATAGTATCAGTGGATTTGATTTCAAAGAAAGTATTTTTTTGAATATTGATACGATGCAATGAAAAGAAAATACTAGAAAGAGCATTATAGGCGCTATTTAGTCCTTCAATACGTTTTTCATGTTCTAGATTTGTTATGAAATCAATATTACGGAAAGCTACAACTAAACGTAAATCTTCATCAGGATTTGAGATACGCGAATAACGAACAGCATAGTGGTGGATTTCATCATTTTCAACAATACGATAGTTATATTCAATACTTTCTCTACCATCAGAAAAAGTTTTAATTAATGCATCAGGTAAAAGTGCATTTAAGAATGGTTTCTTATCTTCTTCATATATACGTTCATTGGCATATGTACTAAGAAGTTTAGAATATTGAAAACCTTGAGGAGTATCATTAATACCTGTAGTTACATAACCCTTAAGTTTAATAATTTCGGCACTATCTTGTTTGGGACGTGCCACAAATACATTTAGATAATCAGCAGTTAAGGCTGCCATTAAATCGGCATGATTAATCATTTGTTGCCTCCTTTTTAACTGATGTTAGTTCATAAATTGTTTTATATAATTTTTGTGCTTCGATTGGTTTTGCTAAGAAACCACTCATACCAGCACCCAAAATTGTTCCTCTTTCATCTTCAAAGACATCTGCTGTCATAGCAATTATAGGAACAGTTTTACTATCTTCGTGGTTTGAACTACGTATTGCTTTAGTTGCCTCTAAACCATCCATAACAGGCATACGTACATCCATTAATATTGCATCATAAGTATTAGGACTAGCTTGCATATATTTATCTAAACCTGCTTGGCCATTTTCTGCTGTATCAACAATACATTCAGCCTTTTCTAAAATAACCTTAGCCACATAAGTATTTAATTCATTATCTTCAACTAGCAAAATATGCTTACCACTTAAGTCATATTCACTACTAATATCTTTTTTATCTTCTTTTAATTCCCCTCTAGCAACAATATCAACATAGAATGTTACATCTATTTCTGTTCCCTCTCCTAATTTACTCTTAACAGAAATAGTACCATCCATAGCATCTACTAGACCCTTAACAATAGTTAAACCTAAACCGGTACCTTGAGTCTTACGATTTGCCTCGGTGTCTTCTCTAGCAAATGGTCTAAACATATTCTTTTGAAATTCTTCCGACATACCGATACCATTATCACGAACAACAAAACGAATCTTTAAACGATTGTTTTCTGCTTCTAGATTATGAACTTCAAGCCAAACATCTCCACCTTCGGGAGTAAACTTAACCGCATTAGATAATAAGTTAAAGAATACTTGATTAAAACGTAACTTATCAACCGCAATAGTATATTCTCCTGGATTTAATTCTTGATGGAAATTTAATTTCTTTGATTCAACTAAAGGATGAATAACAGTTTCAATTGTATTTAAGAATTCTGTTCTAGTTAGATTTTCTTTATGAAGAACAATTGCCCCTGATTCAATTCTACTTACATCTAAAATATCATCGATTAAACCTAATAAGAAATTACCAGAAATCTTCATCTTACGTAGATACTCATGAATAGTATCAACATCATTTTCTGCTAGTGCTAAATCTACTAGATTGATAATTGCATTCATAGGAGTACGAATATCATGAGACATATCTGATAAGAAACGAGTCTTAACTTGGCTAGCATTCTCAGCTTTCTCAAGAGCATCTTGAACAATCTTTTGTTGTTGTTCTTGAATCATTTCACTATCCTTTGTCGCAATAAAGAAGAAAGCAGACATCGCAACTACTACCGAACAGAATGGTTGGAATGGGAAAATAGTTCCTACTGGAATTACCACATTATTGATAACGGCGCCAAATAGAGGAATAGCTGAAATCGCAATGGTTTGATAAATATAAGGATTTTCTTTCTTATAAAACTTAAGAATCGCTAAATCAAATAAAGGATCTATATAATAGAAATAATTTAAATAAGAATATACTTCAAAAATACTTCCTCTTATATAAGCACCACTTTCATCAAAGGCCCATAAGAAACCCGTAAATGGTGTCAATATAACCATAAGTAATAAAACAAATAGTGGAATCAATTCTAACTTACGAAGTGTAGGATTAAAGTTCTTACCAACAAAGTTTCGTACAAATAAGTGCCAAGCGAATGGAAGTA
>CAVCTP010000163.1:0-2926 GCA_963605145.1 Tannerellaceae bacterium | reverse complement strand
ATAAAGAAACAAAAAGAAGAAAAGAATAAAGAAATATATGATCGTATTTCTAGAATGTATCCATACTTATCAAAGAGTTTTGTTAAGACTGTATTTGATTTAAAGGAAGACTTTGCTAGAGATTATAGTAATGGCCAAAAAGTTGTAGTTTTACATCGTATTAAATTTATGAATGTAGATAATTTAAGACAATTTGCGGAGATTGCTTTAAATCATGATTATTTAATTAATGTTGATGAAAATAAATTAATTGTTGATATATTTAAACAATTTGATAATTCAGATGGTAAGATATTAGCGAATATTTATGAGATTGCCAATCAAGGTTGCTTATTGAATGGTACATATGAAGGTTATAACGTTATTATTAACGAATAAGAGGTAAGATAGATGAATTTATTTGATGATGAAAAAAATAGCACTTTAGACATTCCTGATTTTGTAGAAGAAAAGGATGATACTGATTCTCAAGACGTAGATATGTCAATATTTAATATGTCTGATGAAGAATTATATGATGATGTTCCTAAGAAACAAGATAAACCAAAAACAAAGAAGAAATCTAATTCTACTATTGTTTTATGTATTGTTTTAATTTGTATCTTATTAGTAACGAGTATTGTTGCGACTATAATTGCTTTTAAGGAACATAGTTCTTATACAAAGTTAGAAGAAGAATTAACTCAAGTTAAGGCTACTATTACTGATTATCAAACAAAGATTAATGAAAAGGATAATCAAATATCTTTATTAAATACGGAACTAGAAAGTTTAAAGAATTCTAATACCGTAAGTGATCCTGATAATAAATACCCTAGTGGTACTAAATTATATATTACTGAAGATGGACATATGCAAGGTGTAAGAGAAACTGCTAGTGTTTCTGCTGAGACCGCAAAGAAATCTGATGGTTCTTCTTATGTGCTTTATTGGGGTGATAGTGTAACTTTAACAGCTGATGCTACTAAAGATAGTGATGGCAACTATTGGGGCCAAATTGATGGTGGCTTTATAAGAATTGAATATGATGGTGAAGTTTGGGCTTCAACTGAAGAACAATAAATAAATTATTCTAGTCATGAAAGATGTAATTAAGATAAAGGGAAACAGAAGGCTAAGTGGAACAGTTACTATTTCTTCATGTAAGAATGCTGCTGTTGCGATATTACCTTCGGTAGTTTTGGCAAGTGAAGTTGTAAAACTATTTGATGTACCTGATATTCAAGATATTCAAGTATTAATTAAATTATTAAGAAAACTCGGTGCTGAAGTATCACAATCTGGTGATGCTTTAACTATTGATGTTACTGCTATAAAAAATGTTGATTTATTAGATGAAGATGTAAAAAAACTAAGAGCATCTTATTATTTTATGGGTGCTTTATTAGGCAGATTTAAACATGTTCGTATGTATTCACCTGGTGGTTGTAATTTGGGTCCTAGACCAATTGATTTACACTTAAAGGGTTTTGAAGCATTAGGCGCAAAAATCAAACAAAAAGATGACATCATTGAAATTGATGCTGATGAATTAGTTGGTACGGATATATATCTAGACTTTGCTTCTGTTGGGGCAACAATTAATATCATGTTGGCTGCAATATTTGCCAAAGGTAGAACTACTATTGAAAATGCGGCCAAAGAACCAGAAATTATTGATTTATCATCAATGTTAAATAAGATGGGTGCTGTAGTTCGTGGTGCTGGTACATCTGAGATTACTATTCAAGGTGTATCTAGATTAAAGGGCTGTATTCATGATATTATCCCAGATCGTATAGAGGCTGGAACTTATATTATTGCTGCTGCAGCAATGGGCGATAATGTAACAGTTGCCAATGTTATTCCTCAACATATTGAGGCTCTAACATCGAAACTTGAAGAGATGGGTGTTAAATTAGAAATTGGTTCAGATTATGTTAAGGTAATCAGTGCTGAAAATTTAAAACCTGTTGATATTATTACTCAACCATTCCCTGGTTTTGCCACTGACTTGCAACAACCTCTTACAACATTATTAACAAAAGCTAATGGTGAATCACATGTTGAAGAAACAATATATATGGAAAGATTTAGACATTGTGATGAATTAAATAAGATGGGTGCTAATATTAAGCGCAGTAGAGGAAAAAGTACAATAAAAGGTGTTACACCTTTAAAAGGATGTGATATCATAGCAACGGACCTAAGATGTGGCGCTGCACTTGTTATCGCTGGTCTTATGGCCGAAGGAGAAACTATTATTCATGATGCTTATCATATTAATAGGGGTTATGAATCAATAGTTGAAAAATTAAGAAATTTAGGAGCGGAGATAGAATAATGTATTATTATGATTATTATTACAATGATGCTAACGATATTCTAACAAGTATATCTTCATTAGTATCAAATTACAGTTTAGGTGCTATTTTGATTATGGCTTTCAAAATTTATACAGCTTATGTTGTATTAGAGAAAACCGGTGAAAAGGGTTGGAAGACATTAATTCCAATTTATCGTGATTATATTGAATATAAGCAATATTGGGTAAGTTCTTTATTCTGGTTAGACTTCTTTTCAGTAGTAATTGCACTTTTATTCTTTATGTTTGGAATGTTAACTAGACTATATATTGTATTTACAGTTCTAGCAGTTATTGTATTAATTTGTAAGTTAATTATTAAGATAATGTTACAAATCAAAAAGAGTGCTTGCTTTAATGAAAATGCTTTATTTGGATTTGCTTTATTGTTCTTAAATACAATATTTGTTGGTATTTTAGCACTTGATAAGAAATATTCTTATATTGGCAATCCATTCAATAATGTAGAAGCAGAAGTAAAAAAAGAAGAAGAAAAAACTGAAGAAAAAGTTGAAGAAAACGAAACAAAGACTGAAGAATAGTTTGTGTAGAAGCTTCATAAAAAGGGGCTGTAACAAAACC
>CAVCTP010000162.1:0-2962 GCA_963605145.1 Tannerellaceae bacterium | reverse complement strand
CCATAGGTCCCTCCTTATGGCAATATGATTATCTCACATGGTCATATGATTGTCAAGAGATTAATAATTGAAGCTGGTTGAAACTTTACGAGACTGCTATAATAGCTTTAACAGTAATATTTAAGTTTATAAGTAATAATGAATTAAAAGAAAGAAAAGCTTATGCCAAATCAATTCTTAACAAATTATACAGAACTAACCTTCCTTGAAAAGATTAAGGATAGTTTACGTCATTGTAATGCTTTCTATTTTTCAGTTAGTTTTATTAAAAAGGCCGGGCTAGTTTTATTGTTTAAAGATATTGAAGCGGCAATAGAACGTGGTGCAATTGGCAAAATTATTACTTCTACTTATCAAAACTTTACTGATATCGAATCATTAAAAAGTTTTCTCTTACTACAAAATAAATTCGATAATTTTGAATGCCACTTAGATTATGATTGTTTCCATGATAGTGGATATACAACCTTAGGCTATCATTCTAAAGGATATCTATTTGAATACGATGATAGTTATGAAGTAATTGTTGGTTCTTCAAACATTACACGTTTTGCTTTATTAAAAAATATTGAATGGGATATTGCAATATCTGATGATAAAACAAACACAGTATTTAATGAAGCAATGCAAGAATTTAATGATAAGTGGGATGCAACCCACCCATTAAATCAAGATATTATTAATCTTTATTCCAATAAGTTGAACTTTGCGATTGAGCGTTGGGATATGGATTATGATTTAGAGGTTGCTAATGTCAAACCAAACTTTATGCAACGTAAAGCCCTAAAAGAATTAAATCGTTATCGGGCAATGGGTACAAACCGAGCACTTGTAGTTGCTGCTGCTGGTTCGGGTAAGACCTACCTTGCAGCATTTGATGCTTTGAATTTTTCCCCAAAACATCTTTTATATATCGTTCATGAAGGATCAATATTAAAGAAATCTTTAGAAACCTTCCAAGATGTTTTTGGCACCTCTGTAACATATGGAATATTTAGTGGTGAGAGTAAGGAAATGGATGCAGACTTTGTCTTCGCGACTAATATCACAATGGCAAAATCTCTTGAACTATTTGTTGAAGATCATTTTGATTACATAGTTGTAGATGAATGTCATCACGCAACAGCAGATACTTATCGAAAAATTATTAATTACTTCAAACCAGAATTTTTACTGGGTCTAACTGCCACTCCAGAGCGTATGGATAACCAAGATGTTTTTGATTTATTTGATAAGAATGTTCCATATGAAATTAGACTTCGTGATGCGATTATCAATGATTTAGTAGTTCCATTTCATTACTATGGTATCCGTGATAAACTTATCAACTATGGTTTAAGTAAAAGCGAAGAACGCAAGATGGTTGCTCAATTGGCAACACCAGATCATGCTGAATTCATTGCCGAAGAGATTAAAAAACTTCATAAAGGTGGAAAATTAAAAGCTCTCGCCTTTTGTAGAAATATTACTCATGCGCGTATGATGTCAGAAGTTATGTCGGAGTATTACAACACAGCATACCTTACTGGCAAAAATGATGTTGGTGAAAGAATTCGTGCTTACAACGATCTACAAAGTGATAGTAAAGATTTAGAGATCTTATTTACCGTTGATATTCTTAATGAAGGTGTTGATATACCAGGAGTAAATATGGTTTTATTTTTAAGACCAACAGAATCTTCAACTGTTTTCATCCAACAATTAGGAAGAGGCCTTCGTAAATATGAAAATAAAGAATATGTTAATATATTAGACTTTATCGGTAACAGTTATAAAAGAAGTGTTCAAATAGCCTTTGCCCTATCATCTTTATCAGAAAACTTTGTTATTGAAAAACGTTTAATGGTTTCACTAGTTAAAGATGATTTTAAAGCACTTGATTTGGATAAATATGGTGTTGAAATAAATATTGATGATTTAAGTAAAGAAGAAATAATTAATTATATTGAAAAAGAAAATTTCAATAGTCTAAATTATTTGAAACAAGATTACTTCAACTTTAAAAAATACGTTAATACACAATCTTATCCAAAACATATAGATTATCTTAACAATGATTGTGCACCAGATTTATTAAGATTTATGAGCGCAAGAATTGATGGAAAGAAATGTGCATCATATTATAACTTCCTTCATGGCATATTAGATGATAAAGATGAAGAAGCAAAACTTCTACCAATTTTTAATGATAGACAAATTGCTTTTATAAATTATTTATCTGCCATGTTACCTTTAGTAAGGCAACATGAATATTTGATATTTGATAGTGTAATTCACGGAACAACAAACCTATCAGAAATTAGAAATAGATTATCAGAAAAGATAATTGATTATTCTAATAAACAATTTGATCATGCTTTAAAGTTTATCTTAGAAAATGGTTTCTTAACAACCAACGATAATAATTGCCAACTTAACAATGTTAGCCTAGACGACCAATTTATAGAATATTTAGAAGATTTATTTGAATATGGATTAACGCGTTATGCAACTGATTATGGTGAAGAAACAGGATTTAAGTTATGGCAAAGTTATCGTATGGACCAAGTACAGTTAAAACTATTGAATAATCCTGGATATACTCAAGTTGGTACCTACTATAACGATAAATCAGTTGTTATATTTGCTTCATTAAAAAAAGATGCAAATATTGAAGAAAAATTAAATTATAAAGATAAATTTATAAGCCCAACATTGTTTCAATGGGAATCAAGACACGATCTACCAATTTCTGAATTAAATAAGTTAAAAGAAAGCGAAGAAGCATTATTATTTATTAGAAAAGTATCAGATGAAAATGGAATAGTAATGCCATTTATCTATGTAGGCAAAGGCAAGTTAAGCAATCCTCGAAGCCAAGATAAACATGGAACTTATTTGTTCGATATTCTTATGGATAACGAATTATCAGATTATCTTCAATATGACTTTGGCCTAACAAAATAACATTCAACAATAATTA
>CAVCTP010000161.1:0-2994 GCA_963605145.1 Tannerellaceae bacterium | reverse complement strand
AACCTCAATCTGTTATTACTAAGGATAACGTTACAATGAAGGTTGATTCAGTTGTATATTTCCAAATATTAGAACCAAAGCAATTAACATATGGTGTAGAAAGACCTATTGCTGCTATTGAAAATTTATGCGCTACAACTTTAAGAAACATTATTGGTTCAATGACTTTAGATGAAACTTTAACTTCAAGAGAAAAGATTAATTCAGAAACAATCAAGGTTTTAGATGAAGCTACTAATCGTTGGGGTATTGATATTACTCGTGTTGAAGTTCAAAATATTACACCTCCTAAGTCTATTCAAGAAGCGATGGAAAAACAAATGAAGGCTGAAAGAGAAAAAAGAGCAGTTATTCTTACAGCAGAAGGTGAAAAGCAATCTGCCATTACTCGTGCTGAGGGTGAAAAGCAATCAGCAATCTTAAGAGCTGATGCTATTAAGGAAGAAAGAATTAGAACTGCTCAAGGTGAGGCAGAGGCTATAAAGCAAGTTGCTGAAGCACAAGCAAAAGCTATTGAACTTGTTAATAGTGCTAAACCTAGTAAGGAATATTTAACAATAAGATCTATGGAAGCTGCTGAAAAGATGGCTGATGGTCAAGCTACGAAGATTATTGTTCCTTCAAACTTACAGAATGTAACAACACTTGCAGAAATGATTAATGAAGTAAAGCTGTAATTTTGACATTTATAAGAAATATAAATAAAAGCTTTAGGAGTGATCCCAGAGCTTTTTTAAAATATGGAAAAAAATTTCAAAGTATACCAGTTAAGTATACTTTGAATGTTTTGTTTATAGACAATAAAACTTTGAAAGCTAGATTAATAGTTATATTTTGCTTTAAACTTATAAAATACTGCAATTGTAACTATAAGCATAAGTATATCTGCGACAAAGGCGGATGCCCAAATGCCATCTAAGCCAAAGAATAATGGAAGTAAAAATAAGGCACCAACTTTAAAAACAATAGTTCTTATTAAGGCTAGAGCAGAAGACACAAAGCCATTGTTTAATGCAGTGAAAAAACTGGTGGCAAAGATATTGATTCCAGCAAATAGATACATTATTGAATATAATCTATTACCATGTACAGTCATTTCTAGTAGTTTTTCATCAGAACCTACAAATATTTTTGAAAATGGAACTGAAGCAAATTCAGAGATTGCGAATAAAATTATTCCAGTAATGCTTACAATCACTAAACTCTTGTGAAAAATATTTTTAAGTTCTTTTTCATTTTCTGCGCCATAGTTAAATCCTATAATTGGAGCAACGCCCATACTATAGCCAATGAAGGCTGATATAAAAATATAGTTTATATACATAACAGCACCATAAGCTGCAACAGCATCATTTCCGCCAATACGTAATAATTGATAATTATATAGCATAGACATTAGTCCTAAAGAAAGATCTGTAACAAGTTCTGATGTTCCATTAGAACAAGCACGTAAAAGTATTGAGAAATCAAGTGATGTTTTACTGAATTTTATAGTTCTATCTTCACCAAATAGAAAATATAAAGCAGGGATTATTGTTCCTAGAATTGGGCCACTAACGGTTGCTAGAACGGAGCCGACAATACCAAGTTTAAATATTACGATAAGCAATATATCAAAAGTAATATTTGTTATACCTGATGCAACGGTGATAAACATTGACATCTTTGGCTTTCCTGCAGTAATTAGAAAGTTTTGGAATACTTCTTGAAGTTGGAATACTACGGTAAAAGGGCAAATTAATCTACCATAGATTAAACAGTTTTCTAAAACAGTACCTTCAGCACCTACTGCTATACAAGCTGGTTCCAAAATAACTAGTCCAAAAATAGTAATAATTGCGCTTATGATAATGGTATAGATAGTAATTAAGGTAAAATATTGATTTGCTTTTTCCTTTTTTCCTTCACCAAGTACTGTTGATACTAAAGCATTACCTCCGGTAGCCAACATATATCCGATAGTATTCATCATCATTAGAGCTGGTGACATCAGATTAAGGGCAACAAAGGCATCTTTTCCTACGAAGTTGGAAATAAAAAAACCATCATCTAGAACATTATATGTTTGATAAAACATCATTGTTATAATTGATGGTATTGTAAATTTTAATAGTTTATTATAGTTAAAATGATCACTGATTTGTATTTTCATTTATATTCACCTGTAATTGTTTTATTTTTTGCGTTTTCTTTCTAAATGAGTCTAAGTATTTTTCTGTAAGACGAATGAACTCATTGTATTCGTCATCATCCATTTCTTCAAAGATTTCATTTTCTGCTAGTTCTACTGGCATAAGTCTTTGGTTGATGTATTCCCAGCCAACATCTGTAAGATATATATTAAATTCCTTACCTTTTCCTTGTTTTAAAATAATAAGTCCTTTGTTAATTAATTGTTTTACTGAAGAATTAACAGTTTGCTTATTAAGGCAACAATTTTTATAAATATTAGTTTGTGTGCATCCTTCACCTAAAAGCATTAGAGTGTGTAATATTTCATAGCCACTGTCTGATAAACCAGACTTAACGGCAATCTCATGAAAGAATGTCTCACATTCATTTATTAATGCGTTAAATTGACGTAACTTTTTTCCTTCATTGTATTTCATAGTACACCTCCAAGTATGATTTCATACTTAATAGTATAGTATGAAATCATACTTAAAGCAAGTCTTAATACTAAGATATGTGTATTTTTTTATTTAATAGATTTTTATGGTACTTTCTTTTATTAGCTAACAATGTAATTAAGAATTGTTGATAATCTTTAAAGTATAGGGTAACTATAAGAATACATTTTCTTATTGATATATAATTGATTTAAGGAGCGACTTAAAATGAATAAATATGTAGCGGAAGTTATTAACAATGTTAAGAAAAAGTATGCTAATGAAGTAGAGTTTGTACAAACAGTTGAGGAGGTATTAAGTTCTATTTCACCAGTAGTTGATGCACATCCAGAATATGAAAAAGCAGATTTATTAAATAGAATAG
>CAVCTP010000160.1:0-2997 GCA_963605145.1 Tannerellaceae bacterium | reverse complement strand
GTTAGATGCGTTGTTATTTGAAAAGTTGTTGAAAGCCATAAATACAAGAACATCTAGCCTTATTCTAATTGGTGACATTAATCAATTACCATCTGTTGGTGCTGGATTAGTGCTAAAAGACTTAATTAGATCAGATTGTATTCCTGTTTCTGAATTAAAAGAGATATTTCGCCAAAAAGATAGCGGAAGCACCATTGTTAATAACGCAAATAAGGTTAATTTAAACGAAAATGACCTAGAATTTGATGAAACATTCGAGTTTATCAATGTTAGAAACGAAAATGATGCTATTGATAAGATTAAAGAAGTCTATAAAAAGGAGTGTGATAAGTGGGGTATTGATAATGTTGCATTATTATCACCACTTAGAAGAACACAAAACCGCTTTATATGCGTATCTGATGGCTTAAATTCCATCTTACAAGATGAAATCATCAAAAATAGCGAGAAATCTATTAGCTTCAATGGAACAGAGTATCGACTTGGTGATAGGGTACTACAATGGCGAAATACTAAAGATTCAGCAAATGGTGATATTGGTACGGTTGCTGATATTATTCAAACTGATGATGGTGTATTTGTAAAAATTGACTGGGAAAATGGCAATATAACGCAAGAGAACAGGGAAACAATGACTGATATATCTCTGGCTTATGCTATTTCCATATATAAATCGCAAGGATCAGAGTATGATAGTGTGATTATTCCACTACTTTCTAATCAAATATGTCGATTATTTAAGTCAAATTTACTCTACACAGGTATTACTAGAGCCAAAAAGAAGTTAATTCTAGTAGGTGATGGCACAAAAGCATTAGATTATTGCATAAGTAATGGTGATGCGAACAGCAGAAAAACCTTGTTGTCAGCAAGAATTAGATGCGAAGCAAAACAGAGAACCACTTAACACTTAGTTGAGTGGTTTTTTCTTGCGTTTTATTAATATAATATAGTTATAATATATTGTAACTATATAAAACTATGAAATTCCAAAAGAACTTAATTGAGTATAAAGGTGTAGGGGATTACCAAGAGTGGGCTAGTGCTGTTTATAACAGTGGTTTTAATTATTCAATTAATGATGTTTCTAAAATATTAGATGTTTCTACTAACTGGATTAGAACAGTTTTGTTGCTACCTGAGAATAAAGTTCACTATGTTGTTTATAACAATAGTTTTATTAAAAAGTTAATCGAAGAGGGTAAAACAGCTTCAAGATGTAATCTATATCTTAATTTAGATTCAGTTGGTGATTATATTAAAAATAAAGGTAAATTCGAGATACAAACAGAGATAATTGACCTATATTCATATCTTTATAATGCTAATAAAAACAAGGCTAGAATAGCCCTAAAAATGTATCAGGATCTATTTATTAAAGGTGATTTTGGTACTAATAAAGGCACTATTCCTTATAAAGTATTAGATTATATTAATGAAAATTATTACTCTACAATTAAGCGAAGAAGCTTAAGTTTTACAAGAAGAGGCGAAGTAATGTGGAAGGAAATTAAACCATTTAATATCTTTGAACATGATTTCTATTTACCTAAAGATAAAACTAGAGAAACTGTATATAGACAAGCATTTTTAAAAGGTGATATTAAAGTAACTCTTGGTGCAAGAAAGACAATATTTATTAAGAATAATAAGAATATAGAAAAGATGAAAATGCCAATGTTAATACCATATGGCGAAACGATAATAGTTAAAAATAAATAAGAAAAAGTGCAATTAAGCCCAAAAATATGGGGTTTTACATTATCGGTCGTAGTAGTTTATGACCATTTTTATAGATTTTTAAATTTCTTCCAGAATGGCTATTAATCTATGATAAAATGAACAACCCAAGGCATATAGCAAAATAAGAAAGGAAAAACATTATGATATCTAAAAGCAAAAAATTACACGAAACAATCGAAAAAAGATTTGGCAGTTTGAAAAAGAAACCATCATTTCAAGTTATTCTCCCTCAAGAGTCTATTTTCCCTTTTGAAGATGATATTCATTTTGATATTCTTTTTTCTGTTTATCCTATTGAAGAATATGATCAATTAATTACTAATAACGAAAAGTACATTACTCTTCACATTGTTTTAAATGCAAATAAATTAGCAACAAGGCAAGACATATATGATGCAATTATGGCTTATACAAATCTTAATACATGGGAACTTATTGAATATATAATCGGTCTGGATTATTTTGTAACTGAAAATAAGTTAATGAGTCCTATGGATTATTATGACTCTTTCTTTGAATTAGAAGACTTACCTGACGAGATGGAAAGTTTAGTAACAATTTTCCATTCTGAATATATACCAGTTATGATAGATTTTATTGAACAAGAAGTTAAAAAAATAAACATTGATGCTTATGATCCATTAAAAGAGGATCTTTTGTTAAGCAACTATAATTATGTTGATGTACTGAGTTACAAATACTAAATTTCCTGCAATTTTTGCAGGTTTTCTTTAGTTTTTTATAATTCAATTTTTAAATACAGATTGCTGTTTTCAAAAATGCGATAAGTTTTCATACCTTTTTCTTTAATGCTATAATGTAGGTAATTAAATTTTGGACTGTAAGAGGTTTGACAAAACGAACTCTCTAATTTCTGGGTAATTGAACTAATAAATAGTTTTTTTATTGTTTGTTAGGGTACGGAATATAGAGTTTTCTCTTTGCTTCTTCCTCTTGCAGTCTTTTTTTAATTAAAGAAAATTGCGAGAAGGAGGAAGCTAACATGATTAATTTAGCAATTTTTTATGTTGTTGAAATGGAGGTTTCGCTATGAAAGACCTTAGTTTCAGAGATTTAACCGCTGATGATGTTGAAGTCAGGATTGATGAAGTAAGAGAAAAGTATATCAGGCTCTTGCTTTACAAGAACGCTAGAGTTGATTATCAAATTCTATCAGACACGGTTGGTTCTATGTATTGGCAAAAGAACTACCGTAGGGATGAGAAAGGTAATCTAATCTGTTGTATTTCAATC
>CAVCTP010000159.1:0-3000 GCA_963605145.1 Tannerellaceae bacterium | reverse complement strand
GTTATATAACCATAAGTTAATAAGGCATTATATAATCCTTCATCACTTATATCATCTGTTATATAATCAGCTGATAGTTTTGTTAGTTCTTTGCCATTGCCCATTGATACACCTAACTTTGCTTTTTTAAGCATATCGATATCATTGTAGCCATCACCAAAGGCACCAACTTCTTCTTGACTATATCCTAGTCTATTGGCAAGTTTCAACATATCATTTGATTTATCTACACCTTTTGCAACTATTTCGCTACATATTTTAAGTTTAATATGATTACAATCTTTTAATTTAGAACGAATTTTTGATACTAGAATATCATCTTCGGTGTAATACAGAATATGTACTACCTCATCAGTTTCTTGGTATTTTCTGACTTCTGGTACCATTTCATATAGCTTCATAAAGATTGATTCCGCATATTCATCTTTCTTATTTAAATAGCCAATACCATTACTCAAGACATAACGATAAGAAATATTATTTTCTTCTAATATTTCAATTGCTGCTTCTACATCTTGTTTTTTCAAGGCATTAACAATCTTTATATCACCAAAGGTAGTCATACCACCAGCACAGGTAATAAAACCGTCCATATTTTCTAATAAATTCTTAGGAAGGTTTCTCATTTCATCTAATGATCTAGATGTACAAATACATCTTTTAATATTATTTTCTTTTAATTTTTGTAAAGCTAAAATAGTTGATTGTCTTACGCCATAGATACTATGGTCAAAGGTAGTTTGATCTATATCAAAGAAGAATATTTTTATATTAGGTATATCTCTATCAATAAATCCTAATTTAACTAATATTTCATATATACCACCATCAAGGATGCTTTTATCTGTTATATAGTCTGCGACATTCATTTGGGCAGCTTTTGAATCTTTGATGGCAATGCCAATGCCTGCTTCCTCTATCATTGAAGCATCAAATGAGCCATCACCAACAGCACATATTTCTTCTCTTTTAAAACCATAAGCATCACAGAATAAATCAATACCTGTAACTTTATCAACATTTTCAGCACTGATAAAGCATGATGATTTCCAAACAATTGGTTTGATTTTAGGGTTAATGGAATAAATATAATCCATATCTATCTCATCACCTCTAATTTCTAGATTTACTATTTCATCATCATATTGTAATGGGCGCATTAAAGGCATAGTACCTTGCCACTCAAGTACTCTTTTAACTTCTATATCACTTAAATTACCAAAGAAATATGTTTTGCCATATTTATCAGTATAAGAATAAGTTAATTTATTTTCTTTTATATAATCTAAATATTTATGTAAATCATCTTGTTTAATTTGATTACACCAATATAGATAATGGTCTTTATATGCCATTGCGCCAGAGCCAACAACAACAAAGTCTACTAGTTCCATTAATTTTCTTGGAACAGTTTTTAGTTTTTGTTTTTCTCTAGCAGTATTTACTGCTATCTTATAACCTTTTTCTCTAAGCTTTCTTAAAGCAGTATAAGCAGATTCTGGCACTAGATGTAGTTTTCGATAATATAATGTATCATCAATATCAAATATAAATCCTTTAATCATCATGTTTATAATATCATAGACTGTTGTAGAATATAGTTTATGAATAAAGTAAATTTTAAACAAATCTTAACGATGTTTTTCTGGGTATTATTATCCGCAATTATCCAAGCTATAGCTCTAACTTCTTTCTCTGTAGGCGCTCAAATATATCCAAGTGGGGTGGCAGGTTTATCAAGAATTACTTCGGATATCTTATTAGATTATGCCAATATTAATTTGCCATATTTCTATTTATATTTCTTAATTAATTTAATATTGTCTATCTTAGTTTTTAAACATATTGGTAAATTATTTACTATTTTTTCTTTACTACAAACATTATTAGTTTCTATATTTTCATCTTTCTTTAAACAAATAATAGTATTAGATACCCCAATATTAATGGCTATATTTGGTGGTTTGATTAGTGGTATTGGTATTGGCTTAGCCTTAACCCATAATGCCTCAAGTGGTGGTACTGATTTTATATCTATTTATTATTCAAATAAATATCATAAATCTATGTGGAGTTATGTTTTCGTTTTTAATTGTTTCTTAAATGTTGTTACTGGTTTAATATATGGTTGGACTAGAGCAGCTTATTCAATAATTTATCAATATTTAAGTACTTTTATGATTTCTAAGATGCATAAAAGATATACTCATGTCACTATTACTGCCATGAGTAGGGTTCCTGATAAGGTTATTGAAGAAGTATTAAAGAATACTAGACATGGTATTACAGTTATAAATGGTGAGGGTGCTTATACAAAAGAAAACATTGCGATTCTTTATACTGTTATCAATGCTTTCCAACAAGATGAGGTTATTAATTCTATTTTAAGAGCTGATCCTAAGGCTTTCATTAATATTCAAGATACCAAGGAAATTAAGGGTAATTACTACCAAAAACCTTTAGATTAAGATTTAATTAATTTAATACCTAGATGTTCATCAATAAATTCTAGATATTTTCTTTCAACTTTGCCTACTACATTAACTCTATTATCGGCTGGAAGATTTTTAAGCATGATTTCTAATTCGCCGTTGTATCTTAGATATAACTCATTAGAGATGCATATATCTCCGATAGTTCTTTCAATTGTATTTTCTACTTCAATTGGATAATCTACCTTATATTTATATATTGATTCATGCGATCTAATAAAGTATTCACTATTATCGATTCTATCGTGATGGATGTAATTTAAGAAGTTGTTATATTTATTATCAATTTCACATCTCATTTCAATATAGCCATCATTATAATTTTTAAATTGTTTAAATGTCTCATCCTTTAAACCAAAGTCGGCAACTATTACAACATCGCAATTTAATTTATCTAATACTAAAGCGTTATAGAAAACATCTTCATTTCTAAGTGATTCAATAGTTGGAAGTCCTTCAAATAGTGGACCACGTTTAATATCATTTCCCATGACAAAACCGATTGTTT
>CAVCTP010000158.1:0-3018 GCA_963605145.1 Tannerellaceae bacterium | reverse complement strand
ATATTTAGCTTCATTATAAGAAGACGAAGTATCATCTTTTTTGCCAAAACCAATAACGCTTTCTTTTAATACATTAACAACTGTTTGAGCTGTATAAGTCTCACCATTATATGTATAATTTGCAATTGCGTGTACTTCAGCATTTAAATTATAGCCAATCAAAGTTAATTTATTACCTGAAATAGACTTAATACCTACATCGCCTTCTTCTACTTCAATCTTTTTCGAAGGGATAGCTTCCCAAGTACAATCTATCGTATCACCTTTACTATTTGTAGCGGTAAGTTCTACTGTTGTTGTAGCTTTATTTGCTAATTTTACTTCTTCAGGATTAGCTTTAGCATATAAATTAGCCGTTACAGTTAACAAGAAATCAGCACTCTTTTCATTATTATCTGCATCTTTCCATGTTGCTGTAATACGTGCTGTACCCTTTTTCAATACTTTAACTTTTAAAACGCACTTATCGGTATCATCTTGAACTATTATAGGGTTATCTTCAGAATCTTTAACAATTTCAACATAAGGTGTTGATTCATCTACTACAACATCTAAATTATTAACGGTATCACCATTTTTCTTTAGCGTAATAGTTTGATATATAAAATCATCACTTTCAATATTTTTAATATTCTCAAAAATATCTAAAGTATAAATACCCTTTTCCCAATAAGCGCCAGAGAATGGCCAAGAACCATAGTGGACATTAATCTTATTGCTACTGTCATTATCATCTTGAGTTACAACTGTTGGGAATGGATAGTTTTTACCATCTAGTGAAGCAGTACCTGCATTAAAAGAATACTTTCCATCTATGTTTTGTTCATATGAATCTTTGCTTGTAACACTAGCAAAAGCACCATTTTCCAAACCACCATTTAACAAATTAATCATCTTAGAATCTGATAATTCTGAATATGTCTTTGATCCAATATTAGTAAGGGTTGCATTATCAGCTTCGGTAGCTTCGGTGGACTCAGCATATATTTTATGTATCCAAGCAGCACTACCTCTTATCATTTTTTCCTTATAACCATTATCCATGGAATCAGATATGCTACTGCCATATCCAAAATAATATTTTGGTAAATTAGTGGTATCAATATTAGCGCTTGTATTTAAATAATAACAATTCGTTATTTTAGCAGTAGTTCTTCCAAATCTATCAGCTATACTAGCAAACATTGTAATATTTCTAATTGTTCCCTCCATTTTTGGGAAAGTAATATATGTATAACAATTTGTTACCTTTGGTTCGCCATCAATAATATTAGAGTTGCCAGTAAAATTCTGATAGTTCATTGTAAATGCGCTACCTGCAATACCAGACAAAAATATATTTGTACTTTTTTGTCTATTTGCTTTAACTTTTTCATCCTGTAATATATGTCTTTGATCACTATATGTTTCATCAAGTGTATCTGTTCCAACCGAAATTGAACCACCAGTGTAGCAGTTCTTCACTTCATCTTGCACTGCGCCAACAAGTCCACCAACACGGATATAGTTACCATAATCAGCAACTGTTATGCCAGTACCACTTGTTTTTTTATGTGTTGCATTAATTTCAATATCAACAACACTAGAACAACTCTCAACATTAACATTGGCAACACCAATTAAGCCACCAACATTGGCTTCGCCAAGTGTTTGCTTGTTTCCTGAATTGTCAATAATTTTATAGCCAGCTATTGCACAATTAGTAACAGGGTTATTTGTAGGTTCTGCATAATCATAAGCCACACCAATTAAACCACCCAATGAATAAGCACCTTCTGTATCAGAACTAGTAGTATTACGTTCGATTGTTGCACCTTTTGTACTATAAAGAATAGTATTTTTAATTGTTGCACCTGCTGTTGTGCCAAACAAGCCAACAGAAAAAGCTTTTGATTTAATTTTCAATTCTTGAATCTTATAAGATTGTCCATCATATGTACTACCAAACCATGCATATAATGTCGAATTATAACCAGTTGTAGAAGATGTACCTTGTCCAGCAATAGGGAAAAATTTATTAATACTTTCTGCATTTAAATCATGAGATTGTTTAAATATAAAGTTCTTACGATCATTATTACCTGCATTTGTTATAGCTACTGTATTATTGCTTTTTGTATGATTACCACAATTCATTAAATAAGTATAAGTAGTGTAATTAGTAGAATCAACAAGCTCATCAGTAGACTTACTTGCATTATTCCAGTTTATATATTGAAGTTGAGCAACACTACGAATTTCATATGGATTATCGCTTAAACCTGGCGTTGTATTAATATAACGTTTAGCATTATTATCTGTTGAAGATAAATTAGTTGTCATTGATAATGCATTCGCAAAGAATGGCGAAATTGTATAGGTATATGTTTGCGTGCTATCTGTTATTGTAATCGTTCCATTAACACTAGCATCTTTTATATAAATATAATCTTTGCTGGTATCAGTTGTGGTTGTATAAGGATAGAAAGTAATACCTGGAATTTGTAATTCCAAAGCTTTTTGCGCATCTTCATTAACTTTATAACCGCTATATGCAATCGCATCTTTTGTATCTACTTTTATTTCGTCAACATAATCATCACCAACATAATAGCCATAACCATATTCGGTAATAACGCCTTCATCGTCATGAGAAGTACAAATATTTGATTGATATTTAAATTCACCATTTTCAACACCAATATAGGTAATCTTATAACCATCATTTTGACCATATTCTTCGTGTTCCCAATAGAAAACACCACTAATACCTAAATTAGGTTTTACTTGCCACTCACCATAATGAACATAATTTCCATTAGAATCTTTTACTACTGCACGATATGGATATGTAGTCTCTTTACTATCGTATGCGGTTGTTAAAACATGATAATAAGAAGATTCTGCAACGCTTCCTACACTTTGATCTTTAAATTGTTGATATGTCTTATATGAACCAATTGAGTTAGAATCACTTCTATCATATGAATATAAACCATCAACAAATAAAAAACTACCTCTATATAAATAGTATGAATT
>CAVCTP010000157.1:0-3055 GCA_963605145.1 Tannerellaceae bacterium | reverse complement strand
TTTATTTCACTATTTTTACACTATTTTTACACTATTTTTCATCTCTAATTTCATACAAAATATCTCTTAACTCTGCTGCTCTTTCAAAGTTAAGTTCCTTAGCAGCTTGTTTCATCTCTGCCTCAATTGCAGCCATTAATTTAGCCTTTTCTTGTTTTGTATGTTTCTTCTTAGATGTAAATTTCTTAGCATCTTCTTTACTTTCTTTTGAATGTATTACTTCATTAATACTCTTAACAATCGTCTTAGGAGTAATATTATTTTTCTCATTATAAGCAATTTGAATTGCCCTTCTTCTATTTGTTTCATCTATGGCTATCTTCATTGAATCAGTAATCTTATCAGCATACATGATTACCCTACCATTTACATTTCTAGCGGCTCTACCAATAGTTTGAATTAATGATCTAGAAGAACGTAAGAAACCTTCACTATCAGCATCTAGTATTACAACTAAAGATACTTCCGGAATATCTAAGCCTTCTCTTAATAAGTTAATTCCTACTAAAACATCATATTCACCTGTTCTTAAATCATGAATTATTTGACTTCTTTCTAATGTTTTAGTTTCATGATGCAAATAAGCAACCTTAAAATCAGCCTTCTTTAAATAATCACATAAATCCTCAGCCATTTTAACTGTTAATGTAGTAAGCAAAGTTCTTTCGTTTCTAGCGATAGTATTTCTTATCTCTTGCATCAAATCATCAATTTGGCCACTTGTTTTTCTTACTTCTACTATTGGGTCAACTAAACCTGTTGGTCTAATTAATTGTTCAATAGGCTTACCACCTTTTTCTAATTCATAATCACCAGGAGTTGCAGACATATAAATACGTTGAGCATTAATATCTTCCCATTCTTCAAAGGTCATTGGCCTATTTTCTAAAGCACTAGGTAATCTAAAACCATAATCAACTAATGTTTGTTTTCTAGCGTGGTCACCATTATACATACCTCTAATTTGTGGTAATGAAACATGTGATTCATCGACAACAATTAAAAAATCATCACCAAAATAATCAAATAAGTTATAAGGCCTTTGTCCAGGAATTCTATGATCTATATGCATGGCATAATTTTCTATTCCCGAACACATACCCGTTTCTCTTAATGACTCAATATCATAGCGACATCTTTGTTCAAGACGTTCATATTCTAATGGCTTATTATTATCTTTAAAATACTTTAATCTTTCTTCTAATTCTTTCTCAATATTGTCACAAGCAATATTAATATCATCTTGTTTTCTAGCGTAGCCACTAGCCGGGAAGAAGGAATATACCATATAACCATTTAAAACATTCTTGGTGATAGGATCAATTTCTGTAATTCTTTCTATTTCATCATCAAACATCTCTATACGAACAACGAAATGATCGGTATGACCTGGCCTTAGTTCTATTACATCGCCCTTAACAGAAAATGTTCCTCTTAAAGCATCCATATCATTTCTTTGATATTGCATAACCACTAATCTTTTAATTAATTCTTGTCTATCAATGATTTCTCCTACTTTTAGAGTAAAGAACATATCCTTATAATCTTCAGGATTACTACCAGCATAAATACAAGCAACTGAAGCAACAACAATAACATCTTTTCTTTCTAATAAAGAGTTATATGCTGACATTCTAAGCATATCTATCTCATCATTGGTAACAGCATTCTTTTCTATATATGTATCAGTCTTAGGCATATATGCTTCAGGTTGATAAAAGTCAAAGTTAGAAACAAAATATTCTACCGCATTCTCGGGAAAAAGAGCTTTAAATTCGGAATATAGTTGGGCAGCCAAAGTCTTATTATGGGCAAATATTAAAGTAGGTTTATTAACCCTTTCTATTACATTGGCAATAGTAAAAGTCTTACCTGTACCAGTAGCACCTAATAATACTTGTTCATGTTTACCACTATTTAAACCAGCAACCAACTCATCTATTGCTTCAGGTTGATCTCCTGTTGGCTTAAATTCACTATGTATCTTAAATAACTTTTCTTCCATATCAATAATAAGTTACCACTTATTCATTACTTTTTCCGCAAAACCTAGAAAATCCTTTACCTCGATTCTTGTACCATCATCCAATATTACATAACCATTAAACTTACCAAATACTTGATGTTGATTAGAACCTAAAACAATAAAATCAGTATTAGCGGCTCTATCTAAAATTGGCATAAAATCCATTTCAAATCTCTTATCATCACTAGTAAAAGTCCAAGGTGCTAAATAATCATCCTTACCATCCTTAATAGGAATATTAAAAGTTACCTTACTTAATTTATGTGCCTTATTATCATAAAACAACATATTTTCACTTGCAGCACTAGTATCACCAAAACCATAACCAATATTAAAACCAAATAAATGGCCATTAATTCTTCCCGAAGCAGAACCCCAATACCAAGTATTCTTATATGTCCAAACACCTCTACCCCAGTCTAAAGTTCCACAAGACGTTGTAGGATCAAATATATATTCTTTATCACCAAATATTACTTTCCCCTTAGCAGGCATACAATTTATCTTTTGATTGTAATAAAAATGAACCTTAGATTCTTTAAAAGGAGTAACAATAACCATTGATTCACTATTATTATCTTCTAACTCAATATTTCCTTTGATAGATTTACCATCATAGAAATTATCCATATAGAAATTTAATAATCTCTTATTATCTTGTTTAATATATTCAATCTTATAATTCTTACCCTCACCTACTACATTTCCATTTAAAGATGAACTAGGAAAATTTCTTTTACCATTAGTAAAAAACTTCATTGGTGAATTAGTATGTTCCCATCTATTCTTAAAATCTAGAAAAGAAATAGAATCTAATGCCATATAAGAATTATCATCTATAGTTAAAGCAATACCAAAATCATCATTATAAATTAGATAATAATCCCACTCTTTAATACGCATCTTAGGTGCTTTAATAGCCTTACGTGAATAATCTAAAATTAAAGATTTACTGTAACCTGTTTCAATTAAATGTCCATTTTCATCAAGTAATGGGTGTCTGTTTTTAATTTCGTGTTGATTCATATT
>CAVCTP010000156.1:0-3074 GCA_963605145.1 Tannerellaceae bacterium | reverse complement strand
TCAACTGTTGAATCAGGAATGGCATTACAAGAATGGGAAAATAATGTTCCATCAAAATCTAAAAATATTGCTTTAATCATAAGACATAATCCTCTATAAAGTGGCCGAAGCCATCTTCAATAACTGTTTTATCAGTTACTCTTTCACATATTGCTTTAGTATCAGCACTACCATTTAATAAACATATACCATGGCAACACTCAAGCATTTCATTATCATTAGATGTATCGCCAAAGGCCATTACATCATTCATATCAATGTTTTTCATTTGACAATATTTCTTTAAAGCATAAGCTTTACTGGAATTGATATTAGTAAATTCAAATAAAGTATCTTGCGTTTTAAATCCTTTATAATTTTTATTCTTTAATAAACTTACTTTTTCTTCTATCTTTGGCATTTGTTTAGCTTCAACCCTAAACATAATTCCCGGGTAATTATTATCGTAGAATTCTTCTAATGATTTAGCGACAGTGAAAATTCTTTTATTTTTAAATGCTGAATACCAAGCACGATCGCTTTCTTTAGATGACAAATAAATACCAGGTTTATACATATGGATATTAGGATTAAATTCTTGCATTATAGAAATTATTTCTTTTAATTCATTAGGTGTTAAACAATTATATTCATATAGTTTTTTATCTTCATCATCATATAACTGACAACCATTTAAACCAATTAAAAAATCAAATTGAAATTCTAATCCCCATCTAGATGCTTTAGTTAATAAATCATCATAGGCTCTACCGCTTGCTAGAGCGATTTTGTAATTATTATCTTTTAATTTTCTTATAACATTTAAAGTATATTCATTAGGATCACGAGTTGTTTCACATAGTGTTCCATCAATATCGCAAACAATTACTTTAATGTTTTCGTACATGCCTAAATTATATCATTTGCGTTATATAATAAAGTTACTAGTGGGGTGAAAATATGATTAATATCGGTATAATTGGTTCCGGGTTTATTGTCCCTTCATTTATCGAAGCTACAAAAGCAGTGAAGGGTTTTAAGTATCTTGCCATTGCTTCGCCAAATGAGGAACAGCTTAAGAATTTAAAGGAAAAATATGATATCAAATATTATTCTTTAAATAATGAAGATGTATATTCTGATCCTAATGTTGATGTAATCTATGTTGCAGTACCTAATGGTTTACATTATGAAGTAGCAATGAATGCTTTAAAACATGGCAAGCATGTTATTGTGGAAAAGCCTTTTATGAGTAGTTACAAGCAAGCAAAGGCAGTTATTGATTTAGCGAAGAAAAAGAATTTAATTGTTTTTGAAGCTATTACTTTAAGACATTTACCAAACTATAAGAAGATTCAAGAACTAATTCCTGAAATTGGTGAGATGAAGATGGTTGATATTAATTTCTCACAATATTCATCTAGATATGATAAGTTTAAAAAAGGTACAACTCTTCCAGCCTTTGATCCAAAATTAGCTGGTGGTTGTTTAATGGATTTAGGTGTTTATTCAATTCACTTTGTCTTAGGTTTATTTGGTGTTCCTAAGGATGTCCATTATTTTGCGAATATTAAGAAGAATATTGATACTTCTGGAACTATAGTTATGGATTATGGTTCATTTAAGGCAACAATTGTAACTTGTAAAGATTGTAAGGCACCATTAAATACTTGTGTACAAGGCGATAGTGCTTATATTAAATCTGATTCTGCATCTAGTGTTTTAAATACAATTAAATTAGTTAAAAATGATGGTACTACCAAGGAATATGATTTAAATAAGAATAAGGGTATTGTTCATTATAATGAATTTAAGGAATTTAAGAGAATATATATAGAAAAGGATATGGAAACTGCTCAGTATTGGAATGCTGAAACATTAAAAGTAATGAAAGTTATTGATAAATGTATTGCTGATGCGGGTTTAAAATTTGAATAGGAGGAATTAAAAAATGATTATTCAATCACAAAGAGTATATATTGCTTCTACTTGGTTAAAAGCACAAGTTGAAATTGAAGGTGGAAAGATTACAAATATTTATCCATATAATACTAAGCCTGTGGATAAAGATTATGGAAGATTAAGAGTTGTTCCAGGTTTTTATGATGTTCATACCCATGGTTATTTAGGATATGATACTACCGCAGGTGGCGATGATGGTTTAAGAAGATGGGCTAAGGATTTACCTAAAGAAGGTGTATGTGGTTTTTGTCCTACAACTTTAACGCAAGCTCATGATACTTTAAAAAGAGCAGTTACTGATGTCGCAAGAATTAAAAAGGAAAATCCTGAGGGTGCTGAGATTTTAGGTATTCATTTTGAAGGACCTTATCTAGATGTTAAATATAAGGGTGCACAACCTGAAGAATATATAGTTAAAGGAACTATTGAAGAATTTAAAGAATATCAAGAAGCTGCTGAAGGTTTAATTAAGATTATTACTTTAGCACCAGAACATGATGAGAATTTTGAATTAACTAAATATTGTGCTGCTAATGGTGTTAATGTTTCTATTGGCCACAGCGATGCTTCATACGATGTAGCAATGATGGCTATTGCCAATGGCGCTAGAGGTTTTACGCATACTTATAACGGTATGACACCTTTCTCACACAGAGAAAATGGTGTAGTTGGTGCATCTTTAAGATGTCATGATATCTATTCTGAAGTAATTTGTGATGGTAATCACTCAACTTTAACAGCATTAAATATTGCCTTTAGAGAAAAAGGTGAGTTCGCTATGATGATATCTGATGCTTTGATGTGTAAGGGTTATCCAGTTGGTTCTAGATTTGATTTTGGTGGCCAAGATGTAGAAATATATCCTGATGGCTCCGCTCATATTTGTGAAGGTAAGAAACAACTTGCTGGTTCAACATTAAGATTTAATGAAGGTTTAAGAATCTTAGTTGAAGAAGCAAATGTTCCATTTGAAGTAGCTTTAAATGCTGTAAGTAGAAATCCAATGAAATATTTAAGATTAGATGATCATAAGGGTTCTATTAGAGCAGGATATGATGCTGATATAGTTGTATTAAATGATGATTATTCAGTTGCCCAAACATATTGTTTAGGTAAGGCTCAATTATAAAAAA
>CAVCTP010000155.1:0-3128 GCA_963605145.1 Tannerellaceae bacterium | reverse complement strand
ATTAAAACGCCGCCATTTAAAGATACTTTTTGAGGACAATTTTTAACAATAGCCACTTTTCCAATAGTTCCATCTTTTGTAATTAATAAATCGTTTTCTTCTATATGAATCGCAAAGTCTTGTTTATAACGTTCTTCTGAAATATGCACACATGTTTTCCAATTGATTGTTCCGTTTTCAAAATCTGTTCCTGTAATTAAAAAAGGCAACTCTTCATCTTCTAAAAATTCATCAGATTTTAATCCTTGCCACCCTATTCTGCCTTTAAGCCAAGTAGCATGTTTTAATCTAATAATATTCCATTCTTTTGGTATCTCACCAATCCACTCAATACCGCTATCCTTCATTTCAGCATCAGGATCTAATCCTTTTGTTACAGCTTCGGTGATAACAGATTTCTTATATTCTTTTAATGTTTCGATTTGCTCATTGATATCTTTACTAAGAGTGTCCATGTTAGGAATAATGCTGTCAAGATAATTAGCAATTTTCTTTTGTGAAATACTATCTGGAACTGGAATATAAAGATTGCCAAGTTTATCTAGTGGTATTCTCATACGAATTGTATTTAATTTGCCATTTTCAGACTCTTTAATTAGTATACCGTTACCTAAACCAAGAAGGCTTTTTTGAAATACTGTTGTTTGGAAAATGTAATTAAAATACCTTACATCATCATTTTTGTTATATGGTCTAAGCATATAATACACAGGACTAACACATCCAAAATATTTCGATAATCCAACAGAACCTGATAACACATTCATACTATTCATTACAATGTCGCCAGGATAAGCCAATCTATATGCTGAAAAGTCCTCTTTTGGCTTATTTCCACCACTTTCTTTTTCATTAAGTGGAATAACGCCTTGTTTAGCGGTTAATGAAAGAATGTCCCTACTTCTTACTGGATTATTATTTTCAGTTCTGTTTTGTAATGTATATTTGATTTTTTTTAGTTTCCAATCTTTTGGAATAGTGTTAATCCAAGCAATCCCACTATCCTTCATTTCTCGCATTATTGTTCACCTCCAAAAAGGTTTGCAATTCGCTTTGAAATAGATTCTTCTAGTTCAGTAAACTTCTTCGCAAGTTCTTCACTTGGAACAGGTTGCTGATACTTATAGAAATATCTAGTAAATGGAATTTCTGCACCAATCTTAATTGTCTTTTCTCCATAATCCATTTCAAAAGTGTTTTCTTCATCTTTTCCTTCAAAGAACGCTTTTGCATCAGGTACATGAGGAAGAACTTCTTTGTCCATGTAATCATTGATATTAACTTTATAAGGAACTATTTCGGTATCTTTTGTATCTTTGTCGTATATTATGTTTCCTTTTTTGTCCTTTTGAATTTCAGCTTCTTTGTCCATAACAGATAAACCATCTACAACTTTTGAGATAGTTTTATTATCGCAAACGCCATTTAAAAGATTAGAAACAACTTTTTCAAATGGCTCTTTTGATAGATATTTTTTATCATTTATATTTGCTTTTAGTATTTCGATAATTTTATCGTATGTAGGTTTGTTAGCTATGAAGCCTTCTAATTTCTTTTGGTCTTTTGCTGATAATTCTTTTTCAGAGTTTTCTAGTTCATAAACTTTTGATTCATCATACAAACTTGATAATGCTCCATTAGATAACATTGATTCAATTCTATCTTCACTAATTGCATATGATCTTTGTAAAGGTTGCATTACAGTATATTCACGATACATGAAGTCTTCATTATCATAAATCTTACATAACTCATTTTCTTCAAAATTTAGATATAGGTTTGTAATCTTTAATCTATCTTCTGGAGTTAGTTCGTTTCGCTTATTACCTGCTGATTTTCTTAGCTTGTGGCAAATATTAGAAGCATCAATTAATTGAACTTTGCCCTTACGCTTTGCAGATTTGTCTTTTGAGATAATCCAAATATATGTAGCAATACCCGTGTTATAGAAAATATCCGTAGGTAATTGAATAATAGCTTCGATTAAATCGCTTTCTAGCATCCATCTTCTAATTTGTGATTCTCCAGATGATGTGCCACCTGAGAATAATGGTGATCCATTAGCAAATACAGCAGCTCTACCATTACTTTCTAGTTTATTAATAATGCCTTGCATAAAGATTAATTGAGAGTCACTACCACTTGGTAGCCCTGCACCCCAGCGACCTTTTAAACCTTTTTTAAATTCAGTTCTAACGGCGTCCTCTTGCCCAACTTTTGCATTTTCACCTGACCATGGGGTTCCAAAAGGCGGGTTCATTAATCCAAAACGCATCTGTGTATTTTCAAAATAATCTGTTCTAAAGGTATCAGCATTTCTAAAGTTTTCTGCATCTTGTCCCTTTATTAACATTTCGGCTAAACCTACCGCAAAAGTAGTAGGATTATATTCTTGACCGAATAACTTAATATTGCAGTTAGGATTATAGTGCTTCATATATGAATAGAATGTGCTTAACATTCCACCAGTCCCTGCAGCATAATCGGCAATAGTAATTACTTTACCATTTTCAAAAATATCATCACATCCTTCTGATATAAGTAGTGATACAGCACATTTAATTAAATCTCTACCAGTATAATATTGTCCTTGATCAACATTTTGGAAGAATCTACCAATTAAGTTTTCAAAGATATATCCCATCTTAATAGAGTCGTAAGTTTTAGGGCTTAGATCAAGTTTTGAGAAGGCTTCTACAACTGTATAAAGACATCCACCCTTGTTCATTTTGTCTACCTGAGCATTAAACTCTAAGCCTGACATTATTTCTTGAATATTTTTAGAAAAGCCATCAATATAAGCTTTTATATTGTCTGCCAAATGGTCGGCATCATTACATAACTCTTTTAAGTCATAATGGCTTGTGTTATAGAATTGATAGCCTGTAATTTTATAGAAAGCCTGTGATGGATAACTCTTGTTTCCTTCATATTTACTTAAAACTTCTTTTTTAGTTGGCTCTAACGCACATTCAAAACGACGCAATATAACCATTGGGATGATTACATCACCATATTTATCTGGCATATACACGCCACGCAGTTTATTGGCAATAGACCAAATAAAGTTAGCATCAGAGCTGATATCAACGGGATTATCGTCATAAAGTACATCAATATTATTATTC
>CAVCTP010000154.1:0-3165 GCA_963605145.1 Tannerellaceae bacterium | reverse complement strand
TGGGTATGAATGCTAAATTTATTGGTTCTAATTCATCTCCTCAAGATAGTATAGTTAATCTATTTAAAGAAGAATATCTAATTATTAAAAATTATATTATGTTAAAGAAATCTAAAATTTAGATTTCTTTTTTCATATCAATCTTATTTAAAAATAAATTTAATTGATCTTTATTATATAAACTTAATAAAAAGTTTTGTTTAGCACCAGGATATTGATGATAAATAGAATGAAGTAGTTCTTTTATTTCTTGTCTTTGAGTATAGCCATCATTTGGACAACCTGATTTAATAATTGGTATTTCTAACATCTTACATGTTTTTGCGATATCTGATTCAAAAGATAAACACAAAGGTCTAATAAAAGTAATCTCAGAATTAGTTAAAAACATTTTTGGATCAAATGTGGCAATTCTGCCACCATTTATCATATTCATAAACAAAGTTTCAATTGCATCATCTCCGTGATGGGCAAAGGCAACCTTGTTGCATCCTAATTTCTTTGCCGCTTTAATAACAGCACCTTTTTTAAGTGTTGAACATAAAGAACAATCTATCTTATCTTTTTTAGTTTTATTTAATTCTAAAATATCTCTTATCTTAGATTTTTCTTGATATATTTCAATAGGGTATTGTTTAAACCAATCTATAAGTGGTTCCATATTATCTTCACCAAAATTTAAATCAATATGAATACCAACAATTTCAAATTCTTTATTATAAGTATTCTTAAATAAAAATTGATATAGATATAAAAGATAAAGTAATAAACTAGAATCTTTGCCACCTGATAAACCAATGGCAATCTTATCTTTATCTTCAATTAAAGAAAACATATTGTCGGCTTTTCTTATTTGGGCTAATACTTTTTTAACAGTCATGGCATTATTATAACGCGTGTTATAATCTTTTTTGTATGGCAAATGTTTTATATATTAATAAGCCTCAAGGAATTACTTCCTTTGACTTATGTTTTAAGTTAAGAAAAGTATTTAATACTAAAAGAATAGGGCATACAGGTACACTAGATCCTAATGCTACAGGAGTAATGATTGTTTTAATTGATAAGGCAACTAAAGCTGCTCAATTTTTTAGTTGTAATTATAAAGAATATAAGGCTAGAGTTTTATTTGGCATAGAAACTGATACTTTAGATATTGATGGTAAAGTAATTAAACAAGAGAATTATATAATGCCAAGTAGAGAAGATATCATAAATGTTTTAAATTCTTTTTTAGGTAAATCTAAACAAGTTGTACCACTAGTTTCCGCTAAAAAGATAAATGGTAAGAAATTATATGAATATCATAGAGATAATATAGAGATAGAAGCACCTGAAATTGATATTGAGATATTAAATATTGAATTAAATGATATTTATGATGATGGTTTTGAATTCACAAGTCTTGTAAGTAGCGGAACTTATATTAGATCACTTGTTAGAGATATTTGTTTAAAACTTAATGTTATAGGAACAACATCAAAATTATGTCGCAGCAAAGTAAATGATATTGCTTTAAATGAATGTGATGAATTAGAAGATGTATTAAATGGTAATTATCATTTACATACCTTATTTGATGCTTTAAGTAGACAATATAAAACAATTGAATATGAAAATATAGATGATATATATAATGGCAAAAGAATAAAGATTAATTCCGATGAAGATAAGATATTAATTTGTCATAATAATGAAGCAATAGCGATATATGGAAAAGATAATGATGAATATAAATCTATAAGGGGTTTATGGTGAAAATATTTAATGTAGATAATAATTTAAATATTGATATTAATGATAATATTGCTTGTATTGGCTATTTTGATGGAATTCATTTAGGACATAAACAATTAATATTAAAAACAATGGAAGAAGCAAATAAATTAAATTTTAAATCAACTGTAATCTGTTTTAAAAATGATTCCAATACTACTATTAGTGGTAAGACTAATAAATATATTCTTTCTTTTGAAGATAGAATTAATAAATTTAAGGAATATGGCATAGACCAAGTTATAGTTATAAGATTTAATAATGAATTCATGAAAATTAGTCCTGAAGATTTTATTAAAGATTATTTAAATAAATTTAATTTAAAGAAACTAATATGTGGTTTTGATTATTCTTTTGGTTATATGGCAAAGGGTAATTGTGAATTATTAAAAAAAGAAGGTAACTTTGAAACAATAGTTATTGAAGAAAAGAAATTTTATGGTAAAAAGATATCTTCTACAAGAATTAAAGATGCTTTAAATAAAGGCAATTTTAGGCTTGTTGATAAACTTTTAGGATATGAGTATCAATTAGTTTTAAATGTTGATAATTGCCTTCAAAATAAAAATAAATGGCTAATAGAAGCATCTTTATATGATAAGAATTGTATCTTACCAAAAGATGGCAAATATAATTCATTTGAAATTAATAATGGAAAGATATATATTCAAAATACTAATAAAATACAAATAGGTAGTAAATTTAAATTAGGAATTAATGATGGAAGAATTATTTTATAAAAGAGTAAAAGAATATTTTAAAGATGATTATGAAAGATATTTAAATTTACTTAATGAGCCTTATACTCAAGGTTTCTTTTTAAATGCCAATAAAGCTAATTCAGAAGATATATTTAATATCATTGATTTTCCATATTCTAAATCTGATTTAACAAGTTCTAGTTTTTATCATAATCATGATAATATTGGCAAAACTAAAGCTTATGAATTAGGTTTAATATATCCTCAAGAAATTGCTGCTTCAATGCCATCTACATTTATTAATACCGATAATATAAAAACAATAGTTGATCTATGTAGTGCACCAGGTGGCAAAACAATTAATGTTTTAAATAAAGTTAGTAGGGATACTATATGTATTTGTAATGACATTAGTCACAATAGGGCAGCTATATTATCTTCTAATTTAGAAAGATCAGGTTTAGATAATACTATAATCACAAATAAAAGTTGCGATGATTTAGCTAATTATTTAGAGAATTTTGCGGATTTGGTAATTTTAGATGCACCATGTTCAGGAGAAGGAATAATTAGAAAATATCCGGAAATATTAAAAGAATATAATATCAACAATATTAATAGCCTTGCCAATATCCAATCTAATTTATTAGAAAATGCTTATAAGATATTAAAAAATAAAGGACAATTA
>CAVCTP010000153.1:0-3174 GCA_963605145.1 Tannerellaceae bacterium | reverse complement strand
GTGTAAATAGTAATCTTAACTTGAAGAAAAAACGTAAACGTTAGTTTAGAAAAAACGGAATTATATTATTAAGAAATTCAGTAATCATAACGTTAACAATTTACTTCAAGTTTTTCTTTTGCCTAAAATGAATAAGTCATATAAGGAGGTAAAAGAAATGACAGTGTGTTTAAAAAGTAACACTAAAAGAAAGGAGGTGAAGATTAAAGATATGAAATTAAATATTTCTCAAATAGCTCGTGATCAAGGCGTTAGTTGGCCTACTGCTAAGAAAATTGTTTTAGGTAATACTTCAAGAAAGAAAAGGGAATTTAAAGGTACATCTAAATTAGAATCATATAAGGATGTTATCGATTATAAGTTGGAGATGTATCAGTGTAGTGCAGTATCCATCTATGACTTAATATCAGCCAAAGGTTATCTTGGCTCAAAATCATTAGTAACTAAGTATGTAAAACAAAAGAAAGAAAATTTACTTAATAAAGCCACTATAAGAGTTGAAACAACACCAGGTCTACAAGGACAAGTTGATTGGAAGGAATCATTAACGCTTACTTCTAAAAGTGGTGAAAAGTATACCATTAATATCTTTCTGTTTATATTGTCTTATTCAAAACTAAAGTATATAGAACTAACCATAGATAGATGCCAGAATACTCTATTTAAATGCTTAATAAATTGCTTTAAATATCTTGAAGGAGTTCCGGAAGAAATATGGTTCGATAACATGAAGACCGTAGTTAGTGAACACGATATAAACACCAACAAGGTTAAGTTTAATGATAGGTTCTATGAGTTTTCTAAGAATATGATGTTTACACCAATTGCCTGCAAACCTTATAGACCATGTACGAAAGGATTAGCTGAAAATCTAGCTAAGATAATGAATAGGTTAAAGGTTTATAACGAAGAGTTTGATAGTTTAGATGAATTGATAGAAATAGTTAAGGATTTAAATTATAGACTTAACCATAAAGAAAAATCACAAGCTACTGGTGAATATCCTATTGCCTTATTCATCCAAAAAGAAAAGGAGTATTTAAACAAAGTTAATCTTAACCAATATGATTACTTGCCGTCCCGCCAAGTTCGAAAAGTAAATAAAGAATCAATGATTAACCTTGATAAGAATAAATACTCCGTGCCAGTTGAATATCTAGGTAAATTTGTGGAAATAGAAATTAAGGATAATCAACTTTATATTTATTATAACGGCGAATTAATTCGTGAACACAAACTAGTAAATAGTACTCATAGCTTTATTTATGATAAGGCTGATATAAAGCAAATCATTCAAAGTAACTATCCTAAATATTCTAATGACCAAATAGAAGAGATGGCAAATCAAAGACTACAAGGATATGACATCTTATTAGATAGAAAGAAGCGTCAATATGAATAAGAATAATAACTTCGTTTGGTACTTAAGTAATGGTGAGTGTCTAGAAGGAAAAGATGCCACCAATTACATTAATAATCTATTAAAGAAATATAGAAAATTATTTGATGAAGAAATTAAACCAGCTGTAATTAGTTTGAATGAATGTTGTGATGAACAACTTCCTTTAATTAGTGACGAAACTATTAAAAATGCATATGATGAACTATTAGATATTTCAGAAAGAGTTTCTTTAATAGAACTGATTATGGAAGATATTTTAAAACAAATCGAAAGGATAACAAATGATAGAAGAATATAACGAATTAAATACAACTTTAGAGATTCTTGGTCTAGATAAGATAAAAGAAGAATTAAGTAAGAATCTAGATAAGAATATATTTGATAACTCAAAATTAATACCATTTCTAAATTACATGTTTAAACAAGAAAAAGAATTTAGAGATAATCGAGCAAAAGAAATAAATATAAATGTATCTAATTTCCCATATAAGAAATGTATTGAAGATTTTGACTTTGATTTTCAACCAGGACTTAGTAAATCTAAAATAATGGATTTAATGACATTACGTTTTATTAGTAACCATGAAAATATTATCTTTCAAGGATTACCTGGAACTGGTAAAACTATGTTATCTACATGTATTGGGATAGAGGCAGCGAGTAACAGAATATCTACTTACTTTGTTCCCTGTTCAAAATTATTAAATGAATTAAATAAAGCATATCGTGAAAACAGATTAGATAAGCGATTAAAACAATTTAATAAATACAAGTTATTAATAATTGATGAATTAGGATTCTTGCCTATCAGTAAAGAAGATGCGAATCTTTTGTTTCAATTAGTAGCACTTCGATATGAAAGCAAATCAACAATTATTACTACCAATATTGAGTTTTCTAAATGGGGTGAAACCTTACATGATCCATTAATTGCCACCGCTATATTAGATAGATTATTACATCATTGTAGTGTCATTAATATTGATGGGCCATCATACAGAACAAAAGATATTAGTAATGTTTAAAAAATCATCATTACTTAAAGCATTATCAAATCTAGAAAGTAATGAATAATACTTATTACAAAAGAAACTAATATAACCAAAATAATAAAGCTTAGGGTAAAGTAAATAACTATCTACAATACCCTAAGCTTTTATTTAAAGTTCTAAATATTATAATTCCGTTTTCTTTAAACACAGGATTACGTTTTTTCTTAAATATATAGTTGACATTTACACTTAAGGAAGTAGATAAGTTTGCATTAACAAATGCTATTTATCATTTATCTGATGGATATGATAGATTTTTTAAACATATTGGTGGATTCCCTAAATACAAGAATAAGCATAAGGCTAAAAAATCTTATACCACCAACTTCACAAATGGGAATATCGAAGTTGAGGACAGCTATGTTAAGCTACCAAAGCTTGGTAAGGTAAAAGCTAAAATTCATCGCAAACCAAATGCCGATTGGAAAATCAAGTCTGCTACTGTAACTCAAAACAGGGATAATTCTTATCAAGTGTCAGTTTTGTTTGAGTACGAGGAGGTTGTTCTTTATGCTCCTGTAACAGAGACGACTACCATTGGTTTGGATTACAAATCTGATGGTTTATATGTATCAAGTGATGGCGATATCTGTGGTATGCCACACTACTATCGTAAATCAGCCGAGAAACTTGCCAAGGCACAGCGGAAGCTGAAACATATGACAGTAGGTAGCAATAATTATAATAAACAACAGAAACGAATTGCCAAAATCCATAGAC
>CAVCTP010000152.1:0-3193 GCA_963605145.1 Tannerellaceae bacterium | reverse complement strand
TTTTTATTATCTTTATTTAAATTAATTAGTATTGTATCAGTACCTTCAAATTCATTTACATTAGTTTTCTTAAGTTCAATTTCTGAAAGACATTTTCCTATCTCTTTAAGATATTCCATATAGTAATTTTGTATATCACTATCTTGTTTAACAAAGTCATACCAGCTATCACCACCATAACTAATCTTAGATTCGCCTATTGAAGAATTAATTAAAGCATCAGAGAATTTATCAACATTAGAAACACTCGAACAAGCAGTTAGAATAATAAGTAAGGTAGAAATCAATAAACTATTTATACGATTCTTTAAAGACATAATGTTTAACCTCCTAAAGATAAATATAAATTACTATAAAAACTTCTTAAAATTTGCTATCTCATATTATTAACATTTCTTATCTATGAATTAATTCTAACAAAAAAAATACTTATTCAAATAGTTTCAATAATAAAAGTGCACTTTTGTAGTGCAACTGTTTATATAAAAACTTAAATAGAATAAATTCAATACGGCCTAATTTGTATTCTTTTAATTGAAATAGGTCTTTTTACTTTATCATCTATTTCAATAATGCAAGCACAGAATATAGCATCACCTTCTGCAACTTCAAAGCGAGATTTAATATGATTTATTTGGGTATTTATTGATTCTTCGATGTTTCTACCAATAATTGACTCATATGCGCCACACATTCCCACGTCACTTATAAATGCTACATCGCCAATAAGTCTTTCATCTGCCGTTTGTACATGAGTATGTGTGCCAATAATAACCTTTGCTTTATCTTTAAAATATTCGGCAAATAATCTTTTTTCGCCAGTTGTTTCGGCATGTAAATCAACAAAATAAAAATCTATATTATCTTCCTTAATATTTAATAAAATCTCGCTAAAGGCATCATATGGGCTCATATTAGATTCAGGCATTAAGGCTAAACCTAAGATATTAACAATACAGAATTTAATACCTTTATAATTAACTATCTTATAGTAATTATCTGTGACTCTTTTAATATGGTTATATGGAACAATTAACTTATCCATATCATCCATATGTTCATTAATGGCTGATTTAGAATATGTATGATTACCCATGGTAATATAATCAATACCTTCATTTAATAATTGCTTATATATCTTTAAAGTTATGCCCTTTCCATGAGCAGCATTTTCTCCATTAGCAATCACTAAATCAATATTGTTTTCTTTTTTTAAAGAATATAAAAGTGAAGAGACAGCGTCTCTTCCACTTTTACCTACAATATCACCAATAAATAGTATCTTCATTATTTAGCAGTTTCTTGTGCTCTTGTTTCTCTAATTACCGTAACCTTAATTTGGCCAGGATATGTCAATTCATTTTCAATACGATCTTTAATATCTCTAGCAATCAAAGTACATTTTTCATCACTTACTTTATCTGGTACAACCATAACTCTTATTTCTCTACCAGCTTGAATTGCATAGGCTTTTTCTACACCTTCAAAATCATTAGCAATCTTTTCTAGAGATTCAAGTCTATTGATATAGTTTTCAATACCTTCATATCTTGCACCAGGTCTAGCAGCAGATAATGTATCAGCAGCTGCAACTAAGTAAGAGTACAAGTTATTTGCAGGTACATCACCATGATGTGATTCAATAGCATTGATTACTTCTGGTCTTTCACCATATTTCTTAGCAATCTTAGCACCTAATTCAACATGAGTACCTTCTTGTTCAAAGTCAACAGCTTTACCAATATCATGTAATAAACCAGCACGCTTAGCTAGATTTTGATTTAAACCTAATTCAGCTGCCATCATACCAGCAAATGCTGCAACTTCCATTGAATGCTCTAAACCATTTTGACCATATGAATATCTATATCTCATACGGCCAATTAACTTAACAAGTTCCTTGTCCATCTTACCAATTTGTAATTTGAAACAAGCATCTTCACCATATTTTTGAATATTTTCGTTAAGTTCTTTTTTAGTCTTCTCAACTACTTCTTCAATTCTACCTGGTTGAATTCTACCATCTTTAATTAAAGTTTCTAATGATTGTCTAGCAACTTCTCTTCTAATTGGATCAAAACAAGAAACAGTAATTGCTTCAGGAGAATCATCAATGATTAAGTCAACACCAGTAGCATTTTCAATTGCTCTGATATTTCTACCTTCTCTACCAATAATTCTACCCTTCATTTCTTCATTAGGTAGTGAAACAACAGATATAGTTCTATCTAATGCTTCATCTTGAGAATAACGTTGGATTGCTGTAGCAATGATTTCACGTGAACTTTCAGCTGCTTTTGCTTTAGCTTCATCTTCTTGTTCATGAATATATGCAGCTATTTCATCCTGCATCTTTCTTTCTACAACTTCCATTATTTCTTTTCGAGCATCTTCTTCACTCATATTAGATACTCGTTCTAAAAGTGCAATCTGACCATCAATTCTAGACTGCAATTCTTGCTCCATTTTATCTAGTTGTATAGCTTTGTCTTCAGCTTTCTTTACTTTTTCGTCTAATTTCTTTTCTTTTTGAGTTAAATTTTCATCGCGGAAATTAAGTGAATCTTCACGTCTTTGTAACTTATTTTCTTGTTCAGTGATTTCACTTTTTCTTTCTTTAATTTCTTTTTCAGCTTGAAGCTTCAAATCATAAACTTGTGTTTTACCATCTAAAACAGCTTGTTTTAAAGTATTTTTTGCTTGATTATTTGCTTCGTCTAAGACTTTTTGTGCTTCTTTTTTTGCATTTTTACCAACTACCATTAAATAGATAAATACAATTGAAACACCAACTAATAAACCGATTAAAATGGAGAAAATATCAATCTTCATAATTTCCCTCCATTAAAAAACTTGATTTGGAACTTAATCCTTTATTATTCTACAATAAAAAACTTCTATATGCCAAATGTTTGCCAAATTAAAACTGAAGACTAGGCTTCAGTTTCATCTTTCTTAAACATTTGGGTTTTTATTTGTTCCGTAATTTCTTTATCAATTTCAGGATTTGCTGTTAGATATGCTTTTACAGCATCAGTGCCTTGGCCAATCTTTTCACCCTTATATGAATACCAAGATCCGGATTTTTCAATAATACCCATATCAACACCCATTGATATGATTTCCGCAACATGAGAAATACCTTGACCATAATATATTTCAACTTGGCATGTTTTAAATGGTGGAGCAACCT
>CAVCTP010000151.1:0-3213 GCA_963605145.1 Tannerellaceae bacterium | reverse complement strand
GTATTATATCTAACAAAATATAATGAATGATGCATATAAACTTTAAATAAAGATATAAAAAGTGGTTTGGACATTAATGAGTGATATATAACATTGCTCATCATTTTTATTATCCAAACCACATATAACCATAATTGTGTAATAAGTAAATTGCAACTGTTTATGGGACTAGATTGCAAGATTATTTAGAAACTCTATTTCTATAAAAGAAGTTAATCAGCAGCAAATTTAATTAATGCTTTTTCTCTTGCTAATGTTTGCATTTTCATTGTTATTAAGGAAACATCTAAAGCCTTATAAGCACTATCTTTATCGTCTTCGTTGATAATTCTTACAAATTCTGTAAATTCATAAAACATTCTATGTTTGCTTGAATCATTATAATTTTCATAATCTCCATTAAAATCAGGTAATCCGTGTGAAGAAATATCAATCACTTTATATCCAGGCATCATGTTAACTGGCATATTCATGACAATTAATTTCTTATCGCCTTGAATAGTTGTAGTAATAGGCGCTTTACAATCTTTAGCAGCTACAGATACGCATTTAAATGTATCATAGTCTAAAATAAGTACTCCTGATGTGTCTATTCCCTTTTCGATATTGGCAAAATATTGTATATCTTTTGGTTCACCAAATAAATCCAAAATAAAATTTAAATTGTATATATTCAGATCCATTAATGCTCCACCAGACTTATCGGGATCAAATGCTGGCAATGATGTCCCGTGTTTGAAATCATCATATCTTGAAGAATATTTAGAAAAGTTCATTACCACCAGTTTTATGTCTCCTAAACTTGGAATTAATTCTTTTATTTTCTTCATATTAGGGAAGTAATGTGTAGTAACTGCCTCAAGTATTATAAGGTTCTTTTCTTTAGCGTATTCCTTTAATGCAATAGCTTCTTTGTAATTTGAAGTAAAAGGTTTTTCTACAATTACATTGTGATTGTTTTCAAGTGCTTTGTAAGCAAACTTGTAATGTAAATGATTAGGAACTCCCAAATAACAGCAATCAACATTATTGTCTTTAAAGGCTTCTTCTGCATCTAAATAATATTTCGGAATATCATATTTAGCGCATAACTCTTTTAATTTTTCTTCTTCAGATTGTGTGGCACAAATATAACTAATTTGTAGATTTTCTACTTGTTTATACATTGATAGAAAATCATTTACTATCATTCCTGCTCCATATACACCAAGTTTCATATTATTTAGCCTCCTTTGCAACTTCAATTCCTTTATTTACAATCTCTAAAACAGCAATTACTTCTTCATCTTTTACAACTTTTTCAGCCTTACCATCTATAACATCTTGAATATTATCGTAAATTAAACCATAATCACCAATTTCAGTTGGAACTTTTTCAGTTACATCATTACCATTTTCATCTACATAGGTAAGTGTGCCCCATGTTTCTTCTGGTAGAGGATCAAAAGAAATTTCTACTTTACCAGGTTTAGGTTTTGCACTTGATTGATGTCCTAGTGAAGGCATAATAAAACTACCCTTTTTACCATGCAATATAAACTTAGGATAATCAATTTTTACATACATGCTCATTTTGCAAATTGCTTTAAAGCCCTTATCATAGAATAAATCAATATCGTAATACGAATCAGCCACTCCTGGTAAATCAATACTACGACAATCATAAACAACTTTGTTTGGTACACCAAATTGTCCTACTATTTGATCTAATGGGTGAATACCAATGCCTTTTATAAAGATAAAGCCTTTCCACATTGCACGAGACACGTTGTAATAATCATAATGTGATTCAAATTCTACTAAATCACCTAATTTTCCTGATTCTATAACTTTTCTCAAGGTTCTCATATCAGCATCAAATCTTCTATTTTGATTTGCCATTGCAACTAATCCTTTTTCTTTAGCAAGAGCAAATACTTTCTTAGCATCTTCAACGGATAAAGCAAATGGTTTTTCACATAGAACGTTTTTACCATGTTCTAGAGCCATAATTGAATATTGAGTATGAAATTGATCTGGTGTATTAACAACAACCAAATTAACTTCAGGATCATTCATTACTAAATCTAAGTCTGTAGTAAAAGTTATTTCAGGATAATATTGTTCGTCTTCTGTTCCTTCTTTTTCTACATCTTCTTTTCTTCTATAAATATATTTAACTTTAATATTGTCTTTTCTTTTTTCAACATATGGTAAGTGGTATCTTTTTACACTTAAACCAAAACCAATATATGCAACTACTAATTTCACTTTCTTCCTTTCTACATGGTGGGCGATATAATCACCCACCATTTAGTTATTCGCCATAGTCCTGGCCATTAGATTCTATTAATTTCTTATACCAATAAAACGAATCTTTTCTGTAACGTTTGTACGTGCCATTGCCTTCATCATCAGCATCAACATAGACAAATCCATATCTTTTGCTCATTTCAACAAAGGAACAGCTTACTAGATCAATACAGCCCCACGAAGTATATCCCATCACTTCTACACCATCATCAATTGCTTGCTCAACTGCTTTAATATGCTTTCTTAGATAATCAATTCGATAATTATCATGAACTTCGCCATTTTCTAAAATATCATTGGCGCCCAGACCATTTTCAACTATAAATAACGGTTTTTGATATCTATCATATAGTTTATTTAATGCGATTCTTAAACCAATAGGATCAATGCCCCAACCCCACTCAGATTCTTTAATACATGGGTTAGATACTGTTCTAATAAAAGCTCCAATTGGATCTTGATGTTCTTTATCTGCACTTACTGTAACAGGCATATAGTAACTAAAGGAAATAAAGTCAACTGTTCCTTCTTTAAGAATACTTTGATAATTTTCAACAAAAGTTATATTAATATCATTATTCTTATAATAATTAAGAATTGTTTGAGGATAGTATCCTTTTGCCATAACATCATTAAAGAACATATTAAATTGATCTTCTCTTAATGCTCTTAGATTATCTTCGGGTGAACTTGTTAATGCGTATGGCTCTTGTCTTGCTACCATGTTTCCAATTTTGCAGTTAGGATAGTTATCATGAGCATATTTTACAGTTAGAGCACTAGCTATAAATTGATGGTGCAATGCTTGATGAATGCAAGATTTTTCATTTAGTTTACTTTTATCTGTAAACATTCCGCCACCTAAATATGGAACATATGTAATCATGTTTATCTCATTAATAGTTAACCAGTACTTAACAT
>CAVCTP010000150.1:0-3215 GCA_963605145.1 Tannerellaceae bacterium | reverse complement strand
CAGAATGACTTAATTCGTGAGAAGATTTTTCTGATGATGTTAATTTTGTTTCGTAGAATATTTATTTAAAATTTATATAGAAGTAAAATTAATAAAAAGAAAAAAGCAAGGTACATATGTTCAAAACAAACAAAGCCGCAAAAGTAATTGTAGTAATTGTTTTATCATTAATCTTTACGTTTGCTGTTTTTGTATTGGGTAGCAATAACTATACTGTTCCAAAAAATGTTAATAATACAAAAGTTGACATAATAAAAAATGAAGACTCGGATGAATCTTTTGAAGAAACACACAATAACATAAATGAAAATTCAAGTAATTCTACTGTAAAGTTTAAAATCTTATATAAACAAAGCAATGATGAAAATAGTTCAACTGAACAGTTAGATAATGAAAATTCGGCCTATTTTGAGATATTATTCATTGATGTCGGGCAGGGAGATAGTATCCTAGTTTCTTGTGACAACAAATATATGCTGATTGATGGAGGACCATCAAATGCTTCTTCTGTTATTTATACCATTTTAAAAGAAAGAGAAATTACATATTTAGACTATATTATTAATACGCATCCAGATGAAGACCATGTTGGTGGCTTATCAGGAGCTTTAAACTACGCTAAAGTAGGTAAAATATTTTCACCTTATAAAAAAGAAACAAGAGAATATGAAAGTTTTGCCAAATATGTCAGCGAAGCAGGCTCATCGATAGAAATGCCAAATATAGGTGATAGTTTTAATTTAGGAAGTTCAACCATAGATATAATTGCTACAAATATAGGAAGTTTTAACGAAGCATCAATTATTGTAAAGATTACTTATGGAAACAATTCTTTTTTAATGATGGCAGATGCAGGCACCGAAGTAGAAAACTACTTATTAAATAATGATATTGATATAACATGTGACTTATTAAAAATTGGTCACCATGGTTCTGAATATGGAACGGGATATAATTTTCTAGATTCTGCTAAACCTAAATATGCTGTGATATCCGTTGGAAGCAATTCTTATGGACATCCATCTGAAGAGGTTTTAAGCAAATTAAAAGAAGCAAATATAGCAACATATAGAACTGATCTACAAGGAGATATTCTAGTTAAAAGCGATGGTGAATATTTAACTATAGAAACAGAAAGAAATTCAGAAATTGATACATTTGCAACTACAAATTAAATATATTTAATCATTGATATAATTAAATTAGAAATTTAAGAAGTTTACCCATTTATATATTTTGGAGGCTTACTATGTTAAGACAGAAAAAAATTCTTAAAAATATAATTATATTGGTATCTATCTACCTACTATTAACTGGTTGTAGCAATATTTTTTCAAAAAAAATATCCGATATTAAATTTAACGAATATGAAAATAATATTTTTATAGGTGACGATGTTAATTTAATCTATTCACTCAGTCCATCTGATGCCGAGTATGATATTAACGATATTTCAATAGTGATGGATGAAGCATTCACAAATTCTGGAAATATGAAATATAAAGCAACAAAAGAAGGAACATATAACTTTTCTATTGTTTATGATGATAAGATATATGATTCTAAAACAATTACTGTTTCCGCAAAACCTGTTGAAAGTATAAATATAGAAGATATTAAAGTTGGCGTTAATCTTTCAACAGACATAATTGTTGATATTTTTCCTTCAGACGCCACTAATAAAGACTTATCTTTTTCCATTGATGATGAATCAATTGCCACAATAAAAGGTAATACGATTTATGGCCTTCAAGAAGGAACCACAATTTTAACAGCTAAATCTGCTGATGGTCCAAAGTGTCAAGCGGAAATTAATGTCATTACAATTCATCCAACAAAAATAGATGCAAATATAAAAGATGAATACAAAATAGAAGACAAACAAAAATTAAACATAACTTTTTATCCAGAAAATATTTCAATTCCAGAAGTAACAATGTCTTCATCTAATACTAATGTAATTGAATTGGATGAAGATGGAAATTTGAAAGCCATAGACGCAGGAGTAGCTATTGTTACAATTGCTTATTCTGATGATGTATTTATAGAAAAAGAAGTTACTGTTAATTATAAAAACGCTTTAAATATAAGCATAGAAAATAAGGAAACATCTTTATACGTTGGAAATCAGTTAAGTTTAAACGTAAACACTAATCCAGAGAAAATAAAAGGAGATTTAACATGGACTAGTAGTGATGATTCTATAGCTACAGTTAAAAATAACGGAACAGTCACTGGTGTATCTACTGGAATTGTCAAAATTTCTGTAGAAACAGAAAATGGCAAGAAAGATTCCATAACACTTGAAATCGAAAGCAAACCGGCAACACAAGTTACAAGATCAACTTCTTCCACTTCGCCAAATACATCAACCGCAAGTAGTTCCTCTTCTTCTGGTTCTAGTGGCGGTGTTTGGCTTTCAGCTACAGGTTCAAAATATCACAGCATAAATAATTGTGGCAGAATGAATCCTAACAAAGCTACTCAAGTGACAGAACAATACGCAATTGAGCATGGATATGATGCATGCTCTAAGTGTTGGTAATTGCATTTATCATAAATTGAATAGTAGAAATTAAATTGGCATTAAATAAAGAAAATGATTTAGCGCTACAAATTTGTACAAAATGTGATGATTAACTCTTTTAATTCGCACCACATGTAGCGCGAATTAAAATGATAGCACCATCAACTACTAATGAATTTTAAATGTAAAATCAGAATATTATTTAGAATCTTCAATAAAATATTCTTCAAAACAATTATTGCAAAATAAAAGGGCATAATCCTACGTTTACTGTACACCCAGTCTCAATGACCGAGGGGTCATGCCTCTATAGTTAAAGTATACCTTCTTCTAACAATAATTAAGCACTCATTTGTATAAAAAATAGCGAATATAATTTCGCTATTTTTTAAATTTTGGTCTATACACGTTATCCGCACATTAATTACTTAAAGGGGATACCCAATGATTTATAGACAATATTATTTTAAAATTCTTTAATAGATGAATCAATTCTTTAATTCATTACTATCGTATTAAATAGGTTTTAAATAAATTTTCCAATTTATGACACAGTGTGTCATAAATTAAGCTAATAGCATTATCAATTACAAATGCATCTGTTATTTTTCCAATTCGAGGCACACTGTGCCTCGAATTAAGTTATCATCATTATTCTTTTTTATAAATTAAAGATAAATAAATTGTC
>CAVCTP010000149.1:0-3233 GCA_963605145.1 Tannerellaceae bacterium | reverse complement strand
ATGAAGTAATTTTCTAGTGCGGTTATTACTTCTGGTATTACATCTTCATCATCTGTGGAAGAAGGAATAATAGTAGCCATAGCTGAACGATATGGATTGTTCCAAATCTTACAAGCCTTAGCCCATGCAATTATTTCTCTTACGCCACACGATCCATCTGTTGAACCAGTTTCATTAAGAACCTTACGGATTGCTTTTTGCACTTGAATCATCTTTTTAATGACTTCATCATCATCAAATTCCGATTGAAGTTTAATCATCTTAACTAGAGCATCTTCATCAGGTAAATTAAATCTACCCTTTAAAGGACACCTAGACTTGACTGCCTGATTGAGTTTACGAGTTCCCTCATAGTCAACATTGGCTGTCATGATGATCACGCAATCTGGATGTCTTTTGATAATCTCTCCATCTGGTAGTTGAATTGTGGCTAAGTCGTCTAACGCTGCGTTTATACCCGATAAAACTCCGGGTTTATTTGCAACATTGACTTCTTGTAACTCGCATACCCAACCGTATCTGAACGCTTGAACTAGAGGTGACTCAACTTGAATAAAGCCACTAGAGGAGTTAAATAACTCATAGTATCTTTTTCCAATAGCCTCAGCACAATCTTGTTCACTTGCATCTAACTTATCCTTGCCAGTAATTGCTCGATATGAGCCTACTGGATCTAAAGTCATTTCCGTTGCAGATGGTAAGTTCCTAGTTAAATCTTCCAGTTTACTAGAATCTTGGTTAGTTCTAGGTAGGATATTTACATATAGATCAGATAAGATGGTGTCAGGATTAATTGTTAGAAAACAATAAGGTAAGTTAAGTAACTGTGCAGAAATTGCAGCAGCTGTTGATTTACCAGATCCTGTTTCACCTGTCCACAATACATTTCTAAATGCTTGTGGTAGACTTGATGACTCCTTGATTAATTCCAATTTAGATAGAATTTCTCTTGATGGAATCATATCGTCCTTATGAGGTACAAGTTTTTGTTCATCTTCCGATAATACTCTATTAGGATTAAGCACATATTTTGCCTTTAATACTGCATCAGATAAAATTTGCTTAACCGTCTTGGTATTAGGAAGATCATCCTCGTTAATATAACCACCAGTAGAAGCTAAGTGCTTACCTCCCGCCAATATCTCACTATTGCCATAACTTATTTCCATATCGAAATTAGTATCAGTCAATAATGGATATTCAGCACGGTCAACACTTGGCATATAAGGTATCGTGTTATATTTTTCTTTTACCTCATTCTCGTATCTGAATAATTCGTAGATATCGTTATCAAGTACCCTTAGATTATTAGCAATTCCTTCAACACTACCATCATTTAAACTTCTAATTAAGTTTTCATAGTGCATTGTTAATAGTTTTGCCACCTCATACCCTGCATCACCATTTTTGATTTTTACTTCATCATATTTGGTAATTGCATAGGCAGTAAGTGCAAATAATAAGCCAGATGGAGAGTGCTTTTCTGTTTTGTTATAACTGTTAGCTTTAACATTCATAACAAGTTTTGATCTACTTCCATCTTCGCCCAAGACACAAGCGTAAACCTTGCCACTTGTATCAATCTTAAACAACTGCCTTCTACTGCTAGAAAAATCTGTAATACCTGAATTAATATCGTGGTTGAAATCTTGTGCTGTACCATCATAGTAATCAGCGTAGAAACAACCATCTTTAGAAAATCCGTACCCTGCGTAACCTTTTAAATTCTTTACATCTTGAAAGTCCTTAACAATAAGTCTTGCAATAGCTCTTACAATACCTTTGTTAAACTTTAGTTCTTTCCATTCTTGTTTACATTGTCTATATAGACAAGTATCAAGAATATCGGAATCTAAGAACTCCTCACGCATGTTAATACCCTTTTCTACATCATCTGGTGAATTAAATGGATAATTAACATCACAATCCTCACTATAAAAATCACGACTAAAAAGTCCTTCTAAAAAACGCATCAATGCTCACCCTTTACCCTTTCTTTTTGCCCGAACAAATTATTTAATGTAATACATTAGCTTCTTAGTCCCATTTGAGTAACATACAACTTTTAAATTCATACCATCTTTTTGCATGTCCTCTATAAGACTAAAAAGGTCATTTGAATCGGCTAAATCTTTTAATTCATTGTGTGTGAACAAATTTTCAAGATATATATAGCCAATATTTTTTCCAATTAAGTTATTGGTTCTTTCATTGACTATGTGTGCTCCTTTAAATTGCCACCACTTTTTAAGGTCTAATCCACTCATATTTTTGTCCTTGAAAGTAAAGAAAAGGCAGAATTTTAAGCTTCTGCCTTTTTCACCTTTACTTTTTTGGTCTTAGTTTAGAATGGAAGATCATTGTTGGTGATATCAATATCGTTATATGAAATATCATCAACACTATTATTTGTATGATTTGCTGGTGTGTTGTGTGTAGTCGCACTACTATTACCCGAAATAACCTTAACAGTATCTGCAACTATATCAGATGTATATACTGTCTTGCCATCTTTGGTATAACTACCAGTTTGAATTTTACCTACAACTTCTAGCATTGTTCCTTTTGGAGCATACTTTTGTAGATAATCCGCAGTAGATTTCCAAGCAATAATTCTTGGGAAGTCTGCATCATACTTTCCTTCAGCGTTCTTGTAATCTCGATTGACTGCAAGATTAAATGTTGCTTTGCTGATTTGATCCTTACCGACCTTTTCGATCACGGCATCCTTTGTGATCCTGCCTATTAAGCATACTAGATTCATTTTGTTTTTCCTCCTTGCATTATCTAGTCATATAAATAAAAAATGACTTGTGCAGGAGAAATCTAGTATTTCGTGTCTAACAAATAATAAAAAAACTATTTATTAGTTTCATTACCCAGAAATTTCTCGTTTTGATTTAAAACCAAAACGCACAAGTCAAAATTTAATTACCTATATTCTAGCATGCAGAAAATATTTTTCAAAATTATCAATTTGGGGTAGGAATTTTTAAAAATCTTGTGAATAAAGATATAGAGGGACACCTCTAGAAAGGAGCTAATATGAGTGCATTTGAAGAATTATATGGTTATTTAGTGGAAGTTGGATTGAGTGAGGTTGAGATATGTTCACTCCTTGCAAGATTTTTAGAACAGGAAGCAAAGTGCTTTATTGAAGCAACAGAAGATTAATCTAAGCAAAAAGAAAAAAGACAGCATTTATTTTGCCATCCTCTTTCTGTAAATACCCA
>CAVCTP010000148.1:0-3291 GCA_963605145.1 Tannerellaceae bacterium | reverse complement strand
TTTTAATCATACACCTAAATAATAGCATGAAACCAAAATCACTTATTTTAATTCAGATTAATAAATGGTAATAAATAAAGAGGCATTGTTATTTTTTTATCTTGAATACCAATATTTTGTGAAGAAAATTTAAAACCGTAAGGAATAGATTTGTTTTGTAAGATTGTATTTAAAGATTTTGTTCCACTTCTTCCAGCTTTGATTTCAATAGGCACAATGCCATCTTTAGTTTCAATAACAAATTCAATTTCCACCGTTCCTGATTCACTTTTATAAAAATGTAAATTATTTATTCCTTTTTTGTTTAATATGCTAGCTGCAAACGCCTCATAGATGCCACCTTTAGCAGCTCCTAAGATTAAATTATTATCTTTTCTTTCGATTGAACTATCTTGAATAAGTAGTTGTTTCAATTCGTAACTATATGTACTCATAAGAAAACTTGTATCATTGTGATACATTCTAAAATTATTATCAATTTCAAATGATGATAAAGGATATTCAAAAGAATTTATATTAAATACTGGTATGACTATTTGACTCGCCATAAGCCAATCTAATGATGTTTCAAATGTTGCCGCATTACTTCTTTTAATCACTTTTCCAAATTGAAATTTATGATTATCCTTTGCCAGTTGGTTAGGAATAGATTTATAGCACATTTCTGTTTTAATTTTGATATCAGGATTTGCGTATCTAGCGATATCATTTATATAATCTTGGTAAATATTTCTTTGAATATGATCAGCAACATAATAATCTTGCGTATCAACAAAACTTTGAATAACCTCAGGCATACCTCCTAATATCAAGTATTGTTGTAGATACATTTGCATTTTTTCATGAATAGCTAAAGGAACACTTTTATCATATTTTTTATTATTCGCAAAACCTTTGATTGTATCAATAACACTCTCATCTATGTTTAAAGCCCATAAAAATTCTTCAAAATCAAGTGGATACATATTTAAGTGTTCTATTTGGCCGACTGGATAAGACGTGTGCGTTTTATACTTAATACCAAGCGCACTTCCTGAACATATAACATCAAATCTTTTATCTTGAGATAAAAATTTCAAAGAAGTAATAGCCTCAGAACATTCTTGAACCTCATCTAAGAAAAGAAGCGTCTTTCCATTGATAATTTTTGTGCCAGGAATATAAAGACCTATTTGCATAATAATAGAATCACTATCTAGTGCCCCGTTGAAAATATTGATTAAACTAGAGTTCTCTATAAAATTAAGTTCAATAAAGGATTCATAATTCTCTTTTGCAAACTCTCTGATACTATAAGTCTTACCTATTTGTCTAGAACCTTCTAAAAATAAACATTTTTTATTTTTTGAGTTCTTCCATTTTAAAAGATCTTGATTAATTTTTCTTCTTAACATACTTCAATTATACACAAAAATTGGCTTAACTAAGAAAAATATCATTAGAACAATATTTTTATGACCAAAAATATCGTCAAATCAATATTTTTCTGAGTTGTTGATTCAAAGATGTCTAAATACTTGACATATGTCAAGTACAATAAATATAATTTAATAAAAATATATGGAAAAACAAGTTATATTAGAGAAACAAGATTTAAGATGGTTGTCTTGGACAAAAATTAGAAATTCATCCGGTACTGCTGGTTCTTTTTTGAAAGCATATTCTGATTTAGGTGGCAAGAGGGTATATTATAAACTTTCTAATTATGATTCAGTTGATGGTATTACAGGGCACGAATGTATTAATGAAATTATTGTTGATAGACTTCTAACAATTCTAGGAATAGAACATCTTTCTTATCAATTAATATATGCCGATATTTTGATTGATGATATACCTTATACAACATGGCTTTGTGCTTCTGATGATTTTAAGAAATATGGTGAAAGTAAGTTAGCTTTAGATGATTATTATCAAGTTGAACGATTGCCTCAAGAAAAACCATTAGATTTTTGTATTAGAAAAGGTTGGAAGGAATATATCTATCAAATGCTTATTGTAGATTATTTGATTTTAAATAGAGATAGGCATGGGGCGAATATTGAAGTATTAAGAAATAGTAAGAATAAAACAATTAGGTTAGCACCTTTATTTGACCATGGTTTGTCACTACTTTTTAGTTGTCATAATTTAGATGAAATAGATAAGGTGGATGTACTTGAAGATAAGCCTGTACAATGTTTTGTTGGATCTAAATCAGCATTAGAAAATCTTAAATTAATAGATGAATATCCAAAACTAAATCCACTGCATGAAGATGATAAGGTAATTTTATTTAAAGACTTAGATTCAGCTTTAAACAAAAAGTGGCTAGATAAAATTTGGGAAATGATTTGGCAAAGATGGTGTATATATGAAGATATTTGCGATAAAAGATCAAACTGATATTACTAATAAAACATTAGCATGGCTCATCTATTATGAGAATGCAAAGCGTTTTTATATTGAACTTCCTGATGATGCCGATTTTTGGCAAACCCCCTTATTCCTTTCAAGTTTTTTAGAAAAGGGAGAGAAAACACTTAATTCCTATTGGAGTCAAATGTGGGTTAATCAGCGTATTGTGCCAATAGATAGACAAAACCTTGGTCAGATATTAAAAGATAATGGTTTAAGTGAATATGATCCTTATGAATTACTTATATTGGCTAATGGTAAATGTTCCCAAGATGATTATTATATTGAAGAAATTAGTAATGATAAATTACCAAAAGAATTAATTGAACGATTTGATAGAAAGATTGAAGATGTTGTACCTTTAACAGACTGTAATGTATTGGTATTTTTCTTAAATGGTATTGTGAAAAGATGTGATTTGAAGGATTATTTTAAAAAAGATTCAAGATTTACTCCTTTACTAACAAATGAAAACTTATATAACAATATGATGGTTTGTGCTGGAGGTTATGGAATATATTGGGCAGAAGGCTTAGAAATATTAAGCGAAGATCTTCTAAAGATAGGAGTTGATGTTCCATTATCATTAGATGATTTTTTAAGTTTTATTAAGCAAAGAGTTTTAAGTAGTGGTGAGGTAATAGAACTTTTAAATTGTTCTAGGCAAAACTTAGATGATTTAGTACATAGAGGTAAGTTGCATCCAATTAAAGTAACAACAAAAAATAAACTTTATTTAAAAAGCGAAGTAGAACAAAGAATTAAAAAATATTGATTATTCAGCGATGATAATCGCAATAAAGATTAAAGCACCACCGATTATTTCTCTAACACTTAATGCTTGATTTAAGATAATCCAAGCAAATAGGGCACCAAATACAGATTCAAAACTCA
>CAVCTP010000147.1:0-3373 GCA_963605145.1 Tannerellaceae bacterium | reverse complement strand
CTATATGATGGTCTATACTTCCCTTGGGATCAAGATGATAGAATCGCTCAAAAGGTTTGTGAAATTGAAGAAAAAGATTCTTATCGTACTCCAGGTTTCGTATTAGAAGGCGGATCTATTCACGTTGATGGCGAAGGTACATTATTAACAACTGAAATGTGCTTACTATCACCAGGTAGAAACCCTGATATGACTAAGGAAGAAATTGAAGCTAAAGTTAAAGATTATTTAAATCTTGAAAAAGTTATTTGGATCAAAGATGGTATTGACCCAGCTGAAACAGATGGTCATATTGATGACGTTGCATGTTTCATCAGACCAGGCGAAGTTGCTTGTATTTGGACTGAAGATCCTAACCATCCGTTCTATCAATATGCTCAAGATGCTTATAAGACATTATCAGAAGCTACAGATGCTAAGGGTAGAAAATTAAAAGTTTGGAAACTTTGCTTAACTAAGGAACCTTGTTACTTAAAGGGTGCTTCAACAATCGATTCAGTTGAAGGAACATTACCAAGAGAAGATGGTGAAGTTGCAATTGCTTCTTACATGAACTTCTTAATTGTTAACGGTGGTGTTATTGTTCCTCAATATGGCGATGTTAACGATGAACTAGCTCTTAAACAAATTCAAGAAATGTTCCCAGAAAGAAAAGTTGTTGGTGTTAGAACTGAAGAAGTTGCTTATGGTGGCGGTAACATTCACTGCATTACTCAACAACAACCTAAGTAATAAATTTAAATTCAATAATTTACTATTAAGCTCTTAATTTTATTAAGAGGTTGTAATCTTTATAAAAAACAAAAAAGGAGAGAAATATGGAAAATGGAAAAGTGTCTTTAACTAAAACCGTATTATTTACAGTTTGTTCTATTCTAGTTTTAGACTCATTCGTTGCACCAACAATCCTAGGTGTAAACTCAATCACAATTTGGATTATCACAGCCATCTTCTTCTTCCTACCTTACGGCTTATTATCAGCCGAATTAGGAAGTACATATCCAGATGATGGTGGTATCACTTCGTGGGTACAAAGGGCATTCGGTGATTTCTGGGGCGTTATGGAAGGCTGGATGTATTGGATCAACGTTGCATTCTGGATGCCAGCAGTATTCACTGCTTTCGCAGGATGGACAGTATTAGCATTAAGCTTCTTAGGCATTGAATTACCAATATTCGTAGAAGCAAGTTTAGCAGTTATTATGTGCTGGGTAATTTCTTACATCGGCATTAAGGGTATCGACCTTTCAGTTAAAGTAGCAAGTGCTATGGCTTACTTAAAGATGGGCATCTTAATATTATTAGGTGTTCTTGGTATCGCTTATGGAATTAAGAATGGCTTCGCAAATGATTTCTCTGCAACTGCTTGGATTCCTGAATTAGCAGACGTAATCAACTTCTCAGATGGTGGCTACTTCGGCGTTATCGTTTATAACTTATTAGGTTTTGAATTAATTGGTTCTATCGGTTCTTCTATCGAAGATCCTCAACACACAGTTCCAAAGATGACTATCATCGCTGGTATTGCTATCGTTGCTATTTATTGCTTCGGTTCATTTGGTGTATTATCTGCTATTCCAGCTGATGCTATCGATGAGGTTGATGGTTTCGTTTATGCATTACAAGAATTATGTACAGTATTAGGTCCTATTGGCAACGTAGTATTCTATATTGTATTATTTGGTGCAATCTTAACATTAGTTGCCAACATGATCACTTGGACATTAGGTGCTAATGAATCATTCATGGCCGCTGACTTAGATAAGAGATCTAAATTCTTAGGCAAGAGACATCCTAAATATGATACTCCAGTTAATCTATACATCGTTGATGGTGTTGTAGCTTCTGGTTTATGTATCCTTAACTATTGCTTAACAGGCGATGCTAATGACGTATTCTGGGCATTATTCTCATTCTCATCAATCGTCTTTATGCTATGCTATGTAATCGAATTTGCTGCTGCTATCAAATTAAAATTCACTGATAACACTCCAAGAGTTTACGCTGTTCCTGGTGGAAAAGTTGGTATGGTTATTTGTGCATTATTATGTGAAGCTTCAGTTATTCTTGCGGTTCTAGGCTTAATTGACTACTCTGGCGGTTCAGGCACTTGGATGCAAGTTATCGGTTTAGCATTAACATTCCTTGTTGGTGTTGTACTTTATAAATCTGGTAACAAAGAATAATTTAAAAATTGAATCAATACTCCTGATAAAAAATATCAGGAGTATTGTTAAAAAAAGAAAGGCAAAAAATGAAAAAGGATTTTATTACAGTTAATGACTTTACTAAAGAAGAATTAATGGACATCATTAATCTTTCTATGGCAATCAAGAAATCAATTAAAAATGGTTACAAGCCTCCACTAATGAAGGGCATGACATTAGGTATGATCTTCCAACAATCTTCAACAAGAACTAGATGTTCATTTGAAACTGCTATGGAAGATATGGGTGGTCACGCTCAATACTTAGGCCCAGGTATGATTCAACTTGGTGGTCACGAAACAATCGAAGATACAGGCAGAGTTATTTCTGGATTAATGGATATCGTTATGGCTAGAGTTATTTCTCATAAGACAGTTGTAGATTTAGCAAATGCATGTACAATTCCAGTAATCAACGCAATGTCAGATTACACGCATCCAACTCAAGTAATCGCTGACGTTATTACTATGATGGAGAATTTACCAGCTGGTAAGAGATTTGAAGATTGTAAGATTGTATTCTGTGGTGACTTCACTCAAGTTGCAGCATCATTAGGATTTATCTGCACTAAACTAGGTGCTAACTTCGTATTTTACGGACCATTAGATAATCCTAAGACTCAACCATTCACAAAAGATCATGCAAGAATCTTTGAAGAAAATTGCAAGATATCTGGTGGTACTTGGAAAGTAACAGAAGATGAAAAAGATATCGCAGGTGCTGACTTCTTCTATACAGATGTTTGGTATGGTTTATATGAAGCTGAACTTTCTAAAGAAGAAAGAAACGAAATCTTCAAGAAGTATCAAGTTAATAGAGAACTAATGGAAAAGGGTGCTCTTGGCTGTAAGTTCTTACACTGCTTACCATGCACTAGAGGCGAAGATGTAACTGATGAAGTTGCTGACTCTGCATCATCTTTATGTTGGGAAGAAGCTTGGAATAGATTAACAGCTATGAGAGGCTTATTAGTTTACTTCACAAGAAATAAGAAACAATTCTCAGAATTAGCTCAAGCTGCTGCTAAAGAAGAATTAGAAACAGTTCTTGACCAAATTGGTATTGCTCACTAATGGCACGTATAGTAATTGCTTTAGGTGGCAATGCGCTGGGCAATACACCTGAAGAACAACAAGAAAAAGTCGCTAATGCAGCTAAGTCAATCG
>CAVCTP010000146.1:0-3377 GCA_963605145.1 Tannerellaceae bacterium | reverse complement strand
CCCCCCCCTATCAAAAAACAAGCCCCCGAGAAATCTCAGGGGCTATATTTTATAATGCTTTTTTTATGATTATTTCTTGCTATCTTCTTCAATTAGAATCTTAATTGCTTCGCAAGCTGTTTCTACTGATTTTTCCATTTCAGTAAAGGCCATGATAGCACCAGCTCTACATCTTCTAATAGAACTAATAACAAATAGTGCAGCACATTCCATTTCGGAAGAAACAACATGTCCTCTTCTCCATGCTTCCCAACGTTCTCTTAATCTTGCTTCTGCTGGCATTGTTTCTGGAGAATGTTGACCATAGAAGGAATCCTTAGATTGAGTAATACCTTCTAGGAAGTTGTAACCTAACTTATCTGCAGCTCTTGCAAGTGCATCTACTACATGTCTATCAGCTACTGCTGGATATTCAATTGGAATGTAATGAATTGTTGTACCTTCATCTCTTACAGCAGCGTTGTTGATTACACCATCAAGACTTTCATCAAATGATTCATCACAAACTCTACCAGCTGTACCAACTCTAATAAATGTATCAGCACCACATTTAATTAATTCTTCTACAGCAATAGCAGTTGATGGACAACCCATACCAGTTGAAGTAACTGATACTTTAACACCATTCAAATAACCTGTCCAAGTCTTATGTTCTCTATTGTGTGCAACAAGTTTTGCATCATCAAAATAAGATGCAATTAAATCTGTTCTAAATGGGTCACCAGGTAATAATACATATCTACCTACATCTCCTGGTTTAATTTGTGTATGATATTGTAATTCTGCGTTTTTATCAAATACGTGTCTTTCAGCCATTTGTTTTACCCCCTAAATCCATATCCTTCATTTTCACTTACATAGCAACAATGTGGCAACATTTCTCTTAATGAATAATCTTCATAAGTATTTTCATCTTTTGCGCAAATAACTCTAAATTCATCTGGATGACAGAATTCAGACATTACTTGTCTACATACACCACATGGTGTACAAATATCAGTTAATCCTAATTTCTCATCACCACCAACAATGGCAATCTTAGCGAAATTATAATCACCTTCACTTATTGCTTTGAAAAAGGCAGTTCTTTCAGCACAATTAGTAGCAGTAAAGCCACCATTTTCAATATTACATCCTTTATAAACCTTACCTTCTTTAGTTAATAAGGCAGCACCAACTTTCCAATGAGAATATGGTGCATAAGCCATTTCTCTAGCTTCAATTGCTAGTTTGATTAATTCTTCATTTGTCATATAAAACCTCTATAATTTCATTAATTCAACAGCAACTTGTGATGCAACCTTAGCATTGTTATATGCAAGTTGAAGATTAGAAGCAAATGATTCGCCACCTGTTAAATCTTTAATAGTAGCTAATAAGAATGGAGTAGTCTTCTTACCTCTGATACCTTGTTCCTTAGCCATCTCTAGAGCTTTATCAATTGCTGCATCAATAACTTTATGATCTAAAGAATATTCATGAGGAATAGGATTAGCTAGTAATACACCACCTTGTAATCCTAAGTCCCACTTAGTCTTTAAAATTCTTGCTACCTCATTAGGACTTTCAACTTTATAATCTACACCAAAGCCTGATGTATCGCAAAAGAATGCTGGGAATTCACTAGTCTTATAACCTAATACTGGTACACCAAATGTTTCTAAGTATTCAAGTGTTAAACCAATATCTAATATTGATTTACAACCTGCAGATACAACACATACTGGAGTGTGGGCAAATTCTTGTAAGTCAGCAGAGATGTCCATTGTTTCTTGAGCACCTCTATGTACTCCTCCAATACCACCAGTCGCAAATACTTTAATACCAGCTAATGATGCAATTAACATAGTAGTCGCAACTGTAGTAGCAGCAGTTTGATTAGTTGCTAGATATACGGCAACGTCTCTTCTAGAAGCTTTTGCCACATTTTCTGCCTTGCACATAATCATTAGTTCTTCTTCATTAAGACCAACTTTTAATTTGCCACCAATGATAGCAGTAGTAGCAGGTATAGCACCTTCATTTCTTACTACTTCTTCAACCTTATGAGCGAATTCTACATTCTCTGGATAAGGCATACCATGAGATAGAATTGTTGACTCTAAAGCAACTACTGGTTTTCCTTGTTTTAGAGCTTCTTCTATTTCTGGTGTAATCGATAAATAGTCCTTATAACTCATATTCTGTTCTCCTTTACTATTCTTTCTAATAAATCTATCGACATATCTGAATTGATAGTTGATTCACTTGTTATTGCGCCAATTCCGGCTGCTAAACCGTAATCTATAGTCTTATCTATATCTAAGTTATTAACTTCTCCATAGATTATTGCGGCCATTAAAGCATCACCAGCCCCTGAAGCATTAACCATATTTTCAACTGGTTTTAATTTTCTTTTAATTTGTTTTCCTTCATCATCCATATAAAGAATGCCATCTTTACCTAGAGAAACAAATATCTTATGTAAACCTTGTTTCAATAATATTTGACAAGCCTCATATAAATCATTTTCATCTTTAATCTTTATACCACTTAAATTTTCTAACTCTGTTTTATTAGGCTTAATGCAATCTAAATCCTTAACATATTGCTTCATCTTTAAAGCATAGTTATCAGAAATAGGATCACAATATAAAGCAACTCTACCCTTACAAATATCTATAATCTTCTTAATTGTTTCATCTGTTAAAGATGGATCAATTAAAACTAATTTAGAATTCAATAATACCTTAGCCTTATTCTTAATATAATCAGCATCTAATGATTCTATTACTGACATATCACATACTGCTAGATACATATCATTATTCTCATCCTGTATCTGCATAAATACACCAGATGATTTACCTTTAACAGTTAAACAATTTTTAGTATCAATATTATTTAATTTTGAATCCTCTAAAATCATCTTGCCAAAACCATCATCGCCTATAGCGGTAATTAATTTGGTTTCACAACCTAACTTAGAAAGATTAGTCAAAATATTATGGGTTACACCACCAACATTAGTTAGAATATTCGCAGGATGATCATAATGGGTTCTAATAGGAATTCTAGATTTACCATAAACATCAACATTAGCAGCACCAATTCCTACTACATAATTATCTTTATTAATAATATATCCCTTACCAACAAGATAACCTTGTTTAATTAATGATGAAATATGAACCGCAACAGTAGATCTTTTAATACCTAAAATCTCAGCAATCTCTGCTTGTTCAATAGTAGGATTTACTTGAATAATCTCTAATATTCTCTTCTCTTGATTAGTCATATATTTAGTTATCTAAACTCATGTTTATTATAGCATTCTAATAATATATAAAATCATTATTTATGATATTTCCTGATAAATTTACAATTACTCTTAATTT
>CAVCTP010000145.1:0-3416 GCA_963605145.1 Tannerellaceae bacterium | reverse complement strand
GTTTATACTTTAGCTTTAACAATGGATAAAATGATTGCGATGGGCTTAAGCTTAGAAGATGTAGTAGAAATGGTTACTGCAAAGCCTGCTCAAGCATTCAAGTTCTCTGTTCCAATTGGTAAATTAAAGGTTGGTTATTGTGGTGACTTTACAATTTTCAAAGTTGAAGAAGGCCACTATGATTATGAAGATAGTGATGGTAATCCATTGACTGGTACAAAAAAGATTGTCCCAACATGTGCAATTGTTGGTGGAAAAGTTGAGATGAAGAAATGATAATCACAAGAGAAATATTTGATAAAGTTGAAGAAAATACAAAACTAGATTCAGATAAAAAAGACCTTATTGAAGCTTATGCTGAGCAAATGCTTGAGTATTTAAAACAAAAGGATGTTAATTTTTCTGGAAATAGTTTAATGGTATTTGTGAATCACTTACTTGCAATGATGCAAAGAGGATTTCATGGGGAATCAACAGTTGAAATGGAAGCTTCTGTATTAGCTGAAATTGAACCAGAATCAATGGAATTAGCAAAAGATGCTTCTGATATCTTTGCAAAAAAAGAGAATATTACATTAGGTAATTCAGAAATTGGTTTAATGGCCATTCATATCCAAATGGCTAAAATGGGTTAAATAATAATTTAAAAGGAGAATAATTAATTATGGGTAAACCACTTATTGTTATTGGCGATCGTTTAGGTAAAGGCCAACATGTAGCAGATGGAGTTGTAAAGGCAGGCGGAGAAGCTGTTGTTATACCTGGCATGGCCGCAGACATGAAACTTGGCGATGTTATGAAAGAAAAGAATGCTGATTTAGGTATTAGTTTCTGTGGATCTGGTGGTGCTGGCGCTTTAACTGCACAAAATAAATATGGCTACAAGTGTAAATATGGCATGAGATCAATCGAAGAAGGTGAAACTGCTGTCGCAAATGGCGTTGTTGCATTAGGTTTTGGTTTCATGGATAAAGAAGAACTTGGCGAAAGAATCGTTAAGGCTTGGCAAAAGAAGAACGCATAGTTTATGGACAAATCGTCATTAAAAAAAGTTCAAAAGTCAATTGAACTAGAGGGCTATGGAAAAAATCGTGTCGAAGCGATTGGCGAAGCTTTTGCGAAATTAAAGTCTGAATCTTATAAAGCAGTCGATGGTGTTCTAGTTGATGTACACGCAGTTGATGTTTACATCGAAAAAGAAGAAGAACAGACAAAGATTAAAAAGCTTTTTAATTATTTTATGCCAAGAGAGATCCAAAATTATTACATTAAGATGAAGGTTATTTTGGATATCAAGTATCTATAGGATTTTACTGTTGGAAAGACAGTTAATCATAAAATTAAGGAGGATAAAGAATGCTAATTATTTTATTAAAGTCTCTGTTAATTGGCGCTTTAGCCGGTGCTGGCGTTTCAGCTGGTGCTGCTAGAATGTTCCATGCTCCAGAGATCCAAGCAATGGGTGCATTTAGAACTTTAGGCGAATTAAATGCTTGTAAAGGTGACCCTGTTGCTCACTTCTCATTCGGTTTAGGTTTCTATTTCTCTTCAGCTGCATCTGTAGTAGGATGTGGTGGTGTTACTCAAGATGTAGCACATAGAGTTATTCCTAACTGGACTGCAGGTATTTTACTATTAAAGAATAAGAAAGTTGAAGAAACTTTATACGATCCTGCAAAGATGATGCTTGTAGGTGCAGTTGTAGGTGCTATCGTTTATGCTTCATTAAACGTATTAGCTGCTTCAATTCCTGAAAAGTTATCTACTATCGCTGCTGGTGTATTAACACCTGCTGCTAACAACATGGTTAATATCGTTATGCCTATCCTATTCTGGTTAGGTGCATTAGATGCTGGTAAGGTTACTGGCCTTTGGGGTACAGTACTTGGCGGTTTAACTCAATTAATTATGGGTAATGCTGTTCCTGGCCTAGTATTAGGTATCATTTGTGGTAAGTCTATTGAAGAACAAGGCTTTACAAAGATGGTTAAGGTCATGGTTGCAATTATCGTTGTTCTATTAATTGTCATTGGTCAAGCTCGTGGATTCTGGGCTAAGGCTTTAGCTGCTTTAGCTACATTTGGTGTGTAGGAGGAAGATAAACAATGGAAAAATTAAAGAAATTTTTAATGAAAGATGAAACTTTCCCTCTATTAACTGCTTTATTAGGCGCTGCAGTATTTGCCGGCGGTTGCATGTACATCAATGAAGGCTTCGGTCTATTCGCAGATGCTTCTCAAACAGCTCTATTAATTGAAGGTATCAACGAAGGTAACTGGGCTACTCCAGTTGGTTATTCTGCTGGTTTCTTACTAGCTAGAGTTCTTGAAGGACCATTGGTTGGTATCCTAGATATCGGTGGTTCTATGCAAACTGGTGTTGGTACTGGTATGGTTGCATTATGCCAATCATTAGGTTTAACTTGGATTACAGGTAACTTTTTAGTTTCAGTCTTAGCTGGTGCTATAATCGGCTTAGTTATTGGTATTGTTATTATCGTTGTACGTAAGACTATGCCAGGTGGTTTATCTGCTGCTGGTACTGACATCATGATGGGTGTTGGTAATGCTGCTGGTAGATACCTAGGTCCTCTAACAGTTTTATCTGCAATTAGTTACTCAATCCCATGTGGCATTGGTGCTATTATCGGTTCTTGCATCATGCATAAATTAGACAAGCCAATCATCGGTGGTGCTATCTTAGGCGCTATGATTGTTGGTTTCTTCTTCTAATTTTTGAAATCAAATATCTTGGAGGAAGCAATTCCTCCAAGATTTATTTGTCCCTAAAAACAATAAAAGCACCTGCTTTATAGGTGCAAACAAAGGAGAAAAATTATGACAGTATATGAAAAAATGGGTTTAAAAAGAGTTGTTAATTCTGCAGGCAGATTGACAGCCTTAGGTGTATCTACACCAGTAGATGAAGTAGTAGATGCAATGACACAAGCCGCACAAAACTATGTTGTTATTGATGATTTGTTGGATAAATGTGGAGAACTGATTGCTTCATATACTCATGCTGAAGCAGCATGTGTTGCATCAAGCACATCGGCAGCAATTTGTTTGTCTTGTGCAGGCTTAATGACAGGTACAGATAGTTACTTAATTGCTAAGCTTCCAGACACAACAGGATTAAAAAATGAATTTATTTTGCAAGGTGGCCATAATATTCATTTTGGTACTTGCTTTGAACAATTAATTAGAACTGCAGGTGGTAAGCCAGTAGTTGCTGGTAGTGCAAATTTAGTTCATGATTATGATATTGAAGGTTGCATTACAGATAAAACTGCGGCAATTATTTATGTTAAATCACACCACTGCGTTCAACATGGTATGGTATCTCTTGAAGATACAATTGCCATCGCACATAAGCATAATCTTCCAGTATTGATGGATGCATCTGCTGAAGAAGAT
>CAVCTP010000144.1:0-3426 GCA_963605145.1 Tannerellaceae bacterium | reverse complement strand
GATAATGAATTATTTAAATTCGAAGATAAGATTAATCCTCTTATTGAAAATTGTTTAACATTATTAAGTGATAATCCTCTATTTTTAATTATTAATACTTACACTACCGGATATTCACCTATGGTTATGTATAACACTATTAAAAGACATCTTGAATTAAAAGGATTAAAAGCCAATATAGAAGTTGATGAAATTGGTATTAAAATAGATGAATCTGATTATATTCTTCCATGTGGTCAAAGTACAAGAATAACAAATTTTAAAAAATGAATATCATCTATGAAGATAACCACCTATTAGTGGTTGATAAACCCATAAATATTCCTATGCAACTAGATAGTTCTAATGATATAGATCTACTTTCATTATGCAAGAAATATTTAAAAGAAAAATATAATAAACCCGGTAATGTTTATTTAGGACTAGTACATAGATTAGATAGACCAGTAAGTGGTGTATGTGTATTTGCGAAAACTTCTAAGGCAGCCGCAAGACTGAGTAAACAAATATCTGACCATACCTTTAAAAAGGAATATCTAGCAGTAGTAGAAGATAATAATCTAAAACAATGTGGCCACTTTGAAGACTATTTATTAAAAGACAGTAAGACTAATACTGTTAAAATAGACAAAAAAGGTAAACTTGCCATACTTGATTATGAATTAATCAAAAGAAAGAATAATCTTGCTTTAGTTCAAATACAATTACAAACTGGTAGATCTCATCAAATAAGAGTACAATTTTCCTCTCGTAATCATAGCCTATATGGTGATCAAAGATATAACAAAAATGCCAAAGTTGGCCAACAAATTGCTTTACATGCTTATAAAATAACATTTAAACATCCTATTACTAATGAAGAAGTAGAATTTACATCAAATGTTAATAGAGTACCTTTTAGTTATTTCTTGTCAGACTAATACAAGTATCACCTAAAAACATTTCTATTGCTTGATTAAATTTAATAGTATTTTCAATATTAGAATATACTCCTGTATATACACCATTTCTAATAAATAAAGCTGTAGGATAACTTGTAATACCAATAATAAAGAAATCTTGAGGAATATATCCTTCTATAGATACAACAGGACAGTTAGCTTTTATATCCATCTTTTTGTATGCACTACTTGAATTATCTATACCTTCAATTAATATTAAAAGATATTCCACATTACTATTAGAAGCAATTAATTCATTAATATATTCTATTCTTTCGCTTTGAGTTTCATCCTTTAAAAAGGTATAAAGTAATACCAAATCAGAATCCTCATAAATAGTAAAATCATCTACTTCACTAATATAAGGACTACTTTTATCATTACTCATCTTAGTAAAATCAACACTCTTACCCATTAATTTATATGTAGCTTCAATAGTATATCCATCATTATCTAAATCATTAATTTTATTTTGATTCTCAATACTTAAATCATTTTTAACATCATCTACACTTCTATTAAGTGATAATAAATCATTACCCTCACTATCAATTAAGTCTTCTTTTTTTAATGGATTGCTAAAACTAATTTCATAATATGATTTAAAAGATTCCTCATCCATATCACCAATTGAAGAAAAACTTATTTTATTATCCTTATAACTAATTAAAGTTGGATATCTTTCAATGCCAATATCATTTCTTAAATAATCATCAAGTCCCTCATCCTTACCAATAACAATAATATTATCAGGAATACTTCTATCAATATCTTCGTATAAATTCTTAATATCATCTATATCACCAACATTAAAATATTGAATAATTGTTGTATCTAAGTCTAATAAAGAATCTAAATTATTTTTTAAAGAATCCCTACAATGCGAACAAGTTGTAGATAATATTTCTAAAATAAAACTATCATAATTATTAAAATTAATAACATTACCATTAATATCTAATAAATCATTTTCATATATACTTTTATTTAACATATAAAATTGATAATTTTGAAAAGCACTATTACCATTAGCATCTCTTATTCTTTGTTTTAAATTTGTATCTAACTCATCAAAAAGAAAAACGTCCTTTACAGGAGCGATATATTCATCTATTAATTTATCTTCTTCCTTATTAGTAGTACAAGAAACTAAAATGAAAGAAATTAAAACAATAAAAAACTTTTTAAGCATTTATACCTAATAATTCAAAGATTTCTGATTTTCTATCTTCCATATCAGACTTGCCTAATTCAAATAAAGCAATTAAATCTTCTCTTTTGCCACCTAATCTACTAACATTAGATGGTTTGCTTGGATAAATATAAACAGCATCCTTTTTACTCTCCAAGTCTTTAATAGTATTAATTTGATTTTGATAGTTTATATGACGTACTTCATAATCTTTACCAATATTTGGACATTGTTTATAAACTAGAGACATTAAATTAACTACAATCTTCTTAGCTGGTTTTCTAACATAATTACCAGGTTTAGTAGTAATAACTAAATGTTTATCACATCCATCTTCAACAGACTTATTAATAGGAATCATTTCCGTGATACCACCATCTAATATTTGCCTATCGCCTTCTGTAACAATCTTGCCTAATAAAGGTAGAGTTGTTGATGCTTTTAATTCTTTATAAGTTATATCTTGAACCTTGATATAAGTAGTCTTGCCAATACTTAAATCATAAACACCAACTTGAGCATCAGTCTTAACATTCTTTAATGGTGAAATATCATATTTAGCTTGCTTTTTTAATAAATCATCAAAAACATAATCATAATCTACAACATGGCCACTTCTTAAAAAGGCACTTAAATATAAGGCTTTTTTATCAGTTATATAATCAATGGAAAAATCAAAAAGATTTTTCTTATCTTTCATTAAATAATTGCATAGATGAACAGCACCGGTAGAAATGCCATAAGCATTATCAAATTCAATACCATTATCAATAAGCCAAGACAAAGCGCCTGCTGTATAAGCACCACGCATTCCCCCGCCTTCTAGTACTAAAGATGTCTTTAAACCCATGACTTTATTCTAATATTTAAGGTTTATTTGTGCAATAATATAGTCATGAAGAAAAGACTGATATATATTAATGCACCAATTACTTTAACATTTGTTGGAATATGTATAGTTGTATTAATACTCGACATATTAAGTAATGGTGAGTCTACTTATACCTTCTTTTCTACCTATGGATCAAGTTTCTTAAATCCTATGACATATATAAGATTAATAGGCCATATTTTCGGTCATGCTTCATTAAATCATTTATTCTCTAATTCCCTATATATCCTATTATTAGGACCAATATTAGAAGAAAAATATCATGATAAATTAATAATTGTTATCTTAGTTACTGCTGTTGTAACAGGATTAATTCATAATATTTTACAACCAGATACAATCTTACTAGGCGCAAGTGGCGTATGTTTTGCTTTTATCTTGCTTGCATCAATCACTGGTGA
>CAVCTP010000143.1:0-3431 GCA_963605145.1 Tannerellaceae bacterium | reverse complement strand
CAAGCACAATCTTGAGCCCTACCTTTTAAATATGGATTATACATAGAATTAGTCATATTTAATGGTTCAAAGATTATCTTATTGGCATATTCTTCAATAGTGCAATTACTTAATTTTTCAATAATAAAGCCTAAAATAATAAAGCCAAAATCCGAGTAATCAACCATTTCAAGAGGTTTATGGGCAAGAGGTAACTTCTTAATGAATTCATACATTTCTTGTCTATTCTTACAATTTTTATATGCCTTATCATCAGGTACCATACCACTAGTATGAGTAAGACACATTTGAATAGTTATATCTTGATAAGGAAAATCATTTAAGATATCAACTACTTTAGTATCTAAAGATAATTTATTTTCTTCAATTAGTTTAAGTATTAAAGTTGTAGTAACTACTACCTTTGAACATGAGGCCATATCATATAGGGTATCGATATTATTTTCCTTTTTTTCGGGAACTATTTGCTTATATCCATAGTTACCATATTCCTCATCATCTAATGTGATAAAACCATATTCAGCGCCTGGGATAAGATTGTTGTCTACTGCATCTTTAATTATTTTTTCTGCTTTATTAAGTATTTTCATATCTAAATTATAAGTTATAAAAAATATTTATGGAATATTTGACATAGTGTAATACAGATAATACAATTAATACAGATAATACAGAAGGAGGTATGTGATGTTTCTAATAAACTTAAATGGTAAAGAATCCATTTATGAACAAATAAGAAAGCAAATTATTGAATTCATTAAGAATGGTATTCTCTCACCTAATGATAAATTGCCATCAGTAAGATCTCTAGCTCAACAATTAGGTATTAATCCTAATACTGTCCAAAAGGCTTATCAAGAGTTAGAGGCTCATGGTTATATTTATACCTTAAATAAAAAGGGTGCTTTTGTGGCTAATAAGGTTGATGAGGTTGCCGATAATGCTGATGCAATTTATGTAATTAATAAATTGAAAGAGCAGGGTTATAGTAAAAAACAATTATGTGAATTAATTGATGAAATTTATAAGGAGGAAGGGCAATGCTGAAAATAAATAAGATTAGTAAAAGTTTTGTTGGCACTAGTGTTATTAATAATCTAACAATAGATATTCAAGATAGTAGTATCTTTGGCTTAGTTGGTGTTAATGGTTCAGGTAAATCAACTTTGCTTAGAATGATTGCTGGTATTTATAAACCTGATAGTGGTGAAATTTTATTTGATGACCACAATACTTATAATGAACCATTAATTCGCAAAGATATATTTTATGTTAGCGATGATCCATATTTTCCTTTTGCTTCTAATATTAAGAGTTTAAAGGATTTTTATTCTCAATTCTATAACTTTGATATAGAGGCTTATAAGAAAACATTATCTTTATTTTCTTTAGATGAGAACAAGAGTATTTCTTCTTTCTCTAAGGGTATGAAAAGACAAGTTATGTTGTTGATGGCTTTAAGTATTAAACCAAAACTATTAATGTTAGATGAAGCTTTTGATGGTTTAGATCCATTAGTAAGATTTAATTTTAAACAAGCCTTAATAGATTTTATTGAAGATAATAAGGCTACAATTATAATTTCTAGTCATAATCTAAAAGAATTAGAAGATATTTGTGATTCTTATGGCATTTTAGAAAATGGCACTATTGAAACATATGGCGATTTAATTGAATCTAAGGATAATATCAATAAATATCAATTAGCATTTAAACAAGATATTGATGAAAAGGTATTTGATCAATTTAATATATTGGCTAAACAAAAACAGGGTAGTATTTATAACTTAGTAATTAAGGGTGATAAACAAGAGATATTAAAGAAATTAGCTGAGTTAAATCCTTTAATACTTGAAACAATAAAAGTAGATTTTGAAGAATTATTTATCTATGAACATAAGGGAGGGAATAAGAATGCTTAGTTTAGATTATTTAAGATTTTTATTTAAAAAGAATAAGTTTTTAATCCTATTTATTTTATTTACAAATTTAATCATTTGCATGAGTAAGTCTGATTCATATATTGCCATAGATATTAAAACATACTTATCATTTATTCTTTTGCTTGCTTTAACTTATATATTACCTTGTATAAATTTTTCTTATATTCATAATAAAAGAGCAGTTGATTCATATTTTGCTTTACCAATCAGCAGAAGCAAAACACTTATAAGTGATTTGTTATTTATAATTTTGATTATTTTTGTTCCATATGCTATTGGCCAATCAATTAATGGATTTTTGGCTGACCATATTTCTTTAAGTGATACATTATATTATTTGTTAGTAGGTTTGTTTGCGACAGTAGTATTGGTTATCTATAATTCCTTAATCTATTCATTGGCTAATAATATCTTTGATGGCGTAGTGATGATAGCAGCATATAATTTATTGCCACTAGCAATATATCTAGTTTGTTTTATTTTCAATAGTGTTTATGTTGCTGGTTATAGTAATATGCCTTTAAGTTTCGCTAATTACTTATCACCAGTAGCATCTTGTGTTTGTTTATTTCTTTCAAAGATTTTTAATAATCAGTATCTCTACTTATTAGCACTTATAATTTATGGTTTTGTGTCATTTATTATCTTGTATAAGACATATGTAAATAGAAAATGTGAAAGAGCTGAAAGCATATCAAATGAATTATTTGCTTATCCATTTATAATATATGCTTATACATCATTAGTGATATTTGGTATATCTTCAAATTTCTCTTTACATCAAGAATTTATTGATTTTCTAGTTGAAAATATATCTTTATATCTTGTTACTTTTGTTTTATTTGTTATAGCTCATTTTGTTTATAAACGTAAGTTTTATTTCAATATTAAATTGCCATTATATTTTCTATCAGTACTTGTGATATGTATGCTTTTTATATCAGCTGCTAGAAATAATAAAGGTTTCAATATTGCTTATAAATATCCTGAGATTGATGGCAATACGCAATTGAAATTAAATATTGATTGTTATGAGAATAGTCAAATACTTGAATGGTTTAATGAAGAGTTAGATAAGAATATAGATAATTTATATATAAATATCAGTGTTGATATAAGTTATGACAGCAAATTAAATAAAGCTACAAGTGACATAATAGATAAATATCGTAAATATATGATTGATGAATTCTATCAAACAGGAATTAAAAAAGATACTAGTGGCGATTATGCAAGTTTATCAATAAGTCATAATGATAGCAATAAGAATTATTATTACTATTCAAAGACATTATCTATAACTGTAGATGAATTAAAAACACTCGCAAAGGATGGTCTTGTAAGCATTAATATTAGTGATTATGAAAATGATTATACTATCGATGAAAATGGTAAATTAGTTACTTATGTATGGGTTTATTAATTAGTAATTGTTAGATAACTATCTATTTAAGATGATTGTTGCTTGAAGGTGATAATCATCTTTTT
>CAVCTP010000142.1:0-3434 GCA_963605145.1 Tannerellaceae bacterium | reverse complement strand
GTATATATAAATAATGATTTACTTGGAGGAAGTTATAGAAGAGATTGGGAAGGCGATTATCATTGTTCAAAAGATGAAATAAGAGCAATGCTTAGAGATGCAGTAGAAGATAGTTCGGACATGAAAGTTCTAGAACAATTTGATTTGTCTGTAATAAATAGTGAATCGTTGGATGGATATCGTAATCGCCATAGAGTTTACAGGCCAGAACATGTTTTTCATGGATTATCAAATGAAGAATATTTAATTAAAATTGGAGCAGCAGCAAGAACAGAAGATGGTAAAGTACATCCAACTGGTGCGGGTCTTTTAATGTTTGGCGAAGAATATAATATTGTACGAGAATTTCCGGAATATTTTCTTGACTATCGAGAAATGTTAGACCCAACAACAAGATGGACGGATAGAGTTCAGTCTAGTTCTGGAGTTTGGACAGGCAATATTCAGGATTTCTTTTTTAAGGTAAGTAATAAAATTGCTCAAACTATAAAAACACCTTTTAAATTGGACGGAATTACAAGAATTGATGATACGCCAGTGCACAAGGCTGTACGAGAAGCTTTGGTTAACTGTCTAGTAAATGCAGATTATTATTTGCCACAAGGAGTTGTTGTAAAAAGAGAAGTTACTTCCCTTGTTATTGAAAATCCCGGAAGTATAAGAACCGGAAAAAAGCAGATGCTAAAAGGTGGCGTTTCAGATCCTAGAAATAAAAATCTTATGAAGATGTTTAATCTTATTGGAATAGGTGAAAGAGCTGGCAGTGGAATTCCAGACATATATCACGTATGGAAAGACCAAGGCTGGACAATTCCCGTGGTTGAAGAAACATATAATCCCGATAGAACAAGATTAATGCTTGAATTTACTGAAAAACAAGCGATAAAAACAAGCGATAAAAACAAGCGACAAAAACAAGCGATAAAAACAAGCGATAAAATTAGTACAACAAAAACCGGAAAGAATCAAACACTTATTAGAGAATATTTGCAAATGAATGGGCCTTCAAAAGCAAGTGATATATCTAAAGTGATAGGTTTAAGTTCTTCACGTACTAGAGTTATTTTAAAAGAAATGGAAGATGTTATTTCAGAAGGAACAAATAAATATAGAGAATATCATTTGATTGAAAAATAGTTAGTAAAAATTTAAAAAAATTTAAAGGTTGGTTTTGGAGGTTAAATAATGGATTATTTAACATCAGCAGAATGTGCGAAAAAGTGGAACGTGTCACAAAGATGGGTGGCTATTTATTGCAAGGATGGAAGAATACCTGGAGCTATTCAAAAGGGTAGAATGTGGTTTATACCAAAAGACGCAAAAAAGCCTCAAGATCCAAGAAAATCTCATAAAATATAGGAACTGTTTTTGATATTTATCTACATTTCTTATTAAATGATAAAAAAGAATTTAATGAAGCAGTGTTTGATGCCACTAATGACATATTTGATGAAGATAGAGTATTTGGTAAAGGCTTAAACTTAGAAAGCGAAGATATATGTATTTAATGGCGCCATCATATTATTCTTAAATATATTTTTCTAAGAACTAAAATCAAAATAAAAACGTAAATGGCGTTGTTAAATTGACAATTTGATGATAAACTATCAATATATACAAATTAAAAACGGAAAATATGTTTATAAATTTGGAGGTGGATATGAAACTTCTTCGTATTACTGCAGAGGGATTGCCATTATTTAAAGATAAATTAGATATATCATTTTATGCACAGCAAAGAGTATCTGATGAACAAAAAAATATATTATATCCATTGTTTTCTAATATCTATATGAATTCAGCTGTTGGTTTTATTGGCATAAATGCATCTGGTAAGACGTCTATTTTAAAAGTTATTTTATTAGCACTGAAAATAATGAATAATGAGCCAATAAATCATATCCAAACAAAAGACATACTAGGCGAATCAAAAGAGGTTAAATTAAATATCTATTTCTTTTCTAGAAAAGCAAATGAAGTTTGTCGCTTAGAAACAATAATAACTTCACATAAAGGAAAGGCCGAGGAATTAATATACAGCATTGTTTCAGAATCGTTGTGGACAAAGAATGCTGATGAGATTATTACACGTAAAACAGTGCTTGACTTTGAGGGAAGCAAGCCAGAAATGGTTAGGAATAATCAAGAATCTTTCTTGCCAGATGATATAAGCATTATGATTGCTAGAAACAAGAAAGAGAATGAGCATATATTCACAGCAGACCTTCTAGAATACACGAACAAAAATTATCTTCCATTCTCAGAAGATATTCCAGTAGAAATTATTACTTTTTTAGATCCAACAATTGAAAAATTGCATTTTGATAAAAAAGAAAATAAAACTTTAATTCATTTAAAATTTAAAGAAAAAGATGAAATGATATTGAATAGTTCTATAGAACTTAATAATTATCTATCATCTGGAACAATAAAAGGAATGATTATTTTTACTCTTGCATGTGATGTCTTACAAGAAGGAGGCTATATTGTTGTTGATGAAATAGAGAATCATTTTAATAAAGAAATTGTAACAACATTATTAAGACTCTTCATGGATAGTAAACTTAATAAAAATGGAGGAATGATTATCTTTTCTACTCATTATCCAGAATTATTAGATGAATATGATCGTAATGATAGTATTTTTATAACAAGAAATGTAGGTGGCATTACTGTAGAGAATCTTTCAAACATTTTAAAAAGAAATGATATTAAAAAAAGCGATGCATATCAGAGCGGATTCTTGCAAGGAACTGTTCCCGCTTACGAAAGTTATATGAAATTGAAGAAAATTATTGCTTCAAGTATTACTTAATTGATATTTATGGAACTAGCAAAATATAAAGCTTGTATATGTGAAGGTGCAGCGGAACACGCTATTATGGATATTCTTCTTGATAATAGTCTTTTAGTATTTAAAAGAGAAGAGCTAATCGAAGAAGAAGTAATTCGTTGTCGACAAGGCAAAAAATTCGAAGAAAGATACTTGAGAAAAGGATTTAATGACAAGATTTCAATTATTAGGATTCTTGACTCTAGACATGAAAATTTTAAACTTAGTAAGGCTTATATTAATAAGGTAGATGTTATTAATATAATAACTGCTCCTGAAATAGAAATATTAATTATTATTAAAGAAGATAAGTATAAAGAATTTAAAAAATCTGGGAAGAAACCAAGTATTTTTTGTAAAGAAAATTTGAAGATGGAAAATGTGAAAACATATGATTTTGTTAGAAATTATTTTCATGAACCTATAGTTCTTGTGGAAGTTATAAAGAAATATCACGAACTGACAAAAGTATCAAAGAATGAATACACGTTGTTGGATTTGCTGGAAAAAAATTGAAGATATGATTAGAGGTTGAATTATTAATGTATGAGAAGAATATTATTTGTTTGTCATGGCAATATATGTAGAAGCGTTATGGCGG
>CAVCTP010000141.1:0-3442 GCA_963605145.1 Tannerellaceae bacterium | reverse complement strand
CAACATCTTCAAAATGTTTTAGTCCTGGATAAAAATATTGGCCCCAAGCAGTTTGATTAGGAATAATCTTTTCTAGACAATTGTCTAAATCTTGTTGAATAAATTCTTTACCATTTGGCATTGTGTCATGAACATATTCTTCAAAGAATACAGAACAAGTTGTATGTGGGCTAATAACGCAACAAATACCATCTTTAATTCCAGATTTCTTAATTATTTCTTTAACTTCTTTTGTGATATTGATATATGTAGGACTTCCACCTTTTGATTCAATACCAGTAATAGTTTCTTTATAAACAGCCATATTGTCCTCCCTGTTATCTTAAATCTTCTGGTAATTCACCAGTTCCTTGACCATAATATTTAAATATTCTAACTGCTCTATCAACTTGATCTGGTGTTAATTCAGGAACATTTTTATTCATTGAATAAGCAATTGAATATGTTTTTGCAGCTTCTTCTAGATATACACAAGCACATAATGCTTCTTTAAGATTTTTACCTACAGCTATAACTCCGTGATGCTTTAAAATAACGGCTAACTTGTCACCTAAATTTTCTACTGCTTCAATACCCATTTGTTCACTTGCGGCAGAACAATAAGGAGTAACCTTTACAGCACCATGAGTAGCATTTGCTAGAGTTGTTAAGTTACATGGAAGTTCATCACATACAAGTCCAACACCAGTTGCATATGGTTGATGTGTATGAATAACAGCATTAACATCTGGACGATTCTTATAAATATATAATAAAGCCTTAGTATCTACCGAAGGTTTTCTTGTACCTTCAATAATGTTTCCATCAATATCCATTACAAGCATATCTTCTGGAACCATATCTTCATAAATCATGCCACTAGGTGTAACAAGTATTTCACCACTTTCCATTCTCCATGAAATATTGCCACCAGATAAGGCAACTAAGCCATATTTATCCATTCTTAATCCGGCTTTAATACATTCAGCTTTTTCTTTTTCAAACATATATTTATCCTCCCTTAATTACATTATTATTCTATATCTTTTTTGTCTTTTGTTTTATTTTCTTGTTTTTTACGTTCTTTTTCAGCTTTTAATTCTTGACGTTTTTTAAAGTCTTCTTCATTAGCTTTTATAGTTTGTGTTTTTATTGAATTAGGATTAAGTTCCATTTCTTTATTTCTTAACCACATATATAATTCATCACGATCATTCATATAGAAGCAATTAACCCAATATCTACCTTTTAATAAAGTATCATCGTTAATTCTGATATACATCTTTTTAGCAGTAGAAAATTCTTTTATTTTAAATTTTTTAATATCTTCCCATTTGTATAAATGTTTTTTATTAAAAGCTTCAAAACTAATATAATCATCAGTAATATGTATTATTTTTGGATTAGATAAAGATATAAAATCCTCCCAAATAATATAAATACAAATGATAATCGGAATTAAATATACATATTTTGTATAATCTTGTACATATTTGTATATTGAAAATATAAGATATAAGATAGCAAAGATGCCTATATCTCTAATTTTGTAATTATATTGCTTGGTTTGATATTCATAAATTTTATCCATAAACACTCCTATAGAAAAAAAGAAGGGCTTAATTAAGCCCCTCTTAATTGTTTGAATTTCTAATTATGCTTCTTTTTCAGTGTGAGCAGCTTCTTTTAATATTCTGTTTCTGTTGTATAAAGCTAAAGCAATAGAAACAACTGCACATACAGCAACACCAATAATTGGGTTTAGACCATGTAATCTAGTAATAGCCCAAGTTAGAGGGTTAGCACCATCACAGATAGAAGAAATAGCTGTAGCAGAACCCATATCATAACCAGCTTCGATAGCAGCTGAAGTCATTAATGGAGATAAGTTTGTAGCGATGTATAGACCAGCTATAACAACTACTAAACCGATAACTAATGCTCTGAAACCATTTCCTTTAACTACTGGAGTAATTAAAACGAACATCCATGGGAATACTGATAAGTCAGCGAATGGCATAACTTGGTTTCCAGGAAGAATAACTGCTAAGAAAATTGAAAGAGGTACAAGAATTAATGATACAGATAATGATAGAGGGTGACCAACACCAACTGCAGAATCTAGACCAATGTAAATCTTGCCACGATTAGAGAATCTCTTTTCAACGAAAGCAGAACATGCATCAGAAATAGGAATTAAGCCTTCCATTAGTAATGCAGCCATCTTAGGAATTAATACTAGACATGCGCCTAGGTTAATAGCTAATGACATAACACTTCCATAAGGATAACCAGCTAAGATACCAATGATAGCACCTAAAACAGTACCAACAATGATAGGTTCACCGAAGACACCAATCTTATTTTGAATTGTTTCAAGGTTAAAGTTAATCTTATTAATTCCAGGAATCTTGTCTAATACCCAGTTCAAACCCATAGCTATTGGGGCATAAGCTGTAGTGAAACCGTGAGGTAGAGATACGCCTGGAAGACCTAATGTGTCTTCAACGCCTTGAGCAGTTAAGTCACCTAATACAAAGATAATAATTGTATTGAAGATAGCAGCAAGAATACCATATAGTAAACTGCCAGTAACTATAGCTACTAAAGAACCTGTGAATGCAAAGTGCCAGTAGTCCCAAATATCAACGTCGATTGTTTGAGTTGTATTAGTTAATAACATAACGATGTTAACTAACAAACAAACAGGGATGATATAAGTACCAACTTGAGTACCAAATGCAATAGCAGCAGCTGATGGCCAGCCTACATCAATGATTGATAGAGACAAACCATACTTAGTTGTCATTTCTTGTACAGCAGGAGCTAAAGTGTTACCCATTAAACCAGTAACTAGGTTTAAGCCGATGAAACCTACACCAACTGTTAAACCAGCACGGATTGACTTACCAAAGCCAGCTCCTAGGATCATACCGAAAATAGCAATGATAATTGGCATCATAACTGTAGCGCCTAAGCCATTAATGATGCTGAAAAAATCTAAAATGAATTGCATAAATCCTCCTAAATTTATTTTGTTAAACAAGTCTCCCCTAAACTTGTATAAACCTTAATTATTCTGCGTCTAGAATATCAGTAATTTGCTTGTAAATTTCATCAACGCCTCTATTCATTAGAAGACCTGTACCAAGAATAACTGGACAGTTCATCTTTTGAGTAAGCATTGTAGTAGTAACGATACAATCAAAGTTTGCAGAATTAGCACTAGCTTCAGCAGCTTTGTGTTGAGTAATTTCATACTTCCCTTTGTAACCATGACTATTTAAATAAGTTTCAATTTTATTTCTGATATGAGTTGATGTAACAATACCAGAACCACAACATAACATTAATCTTTTCATTTTTTAACTCCTTTTTTATGTAAGCGATTACACTAATTTAGTATATATTATTTTTTTTAAATAAACAATATGTGATAATTATGTGATTATTTCTTATAGAA
>CAVCTP010000140.1:0-3458 GCA_963605145.1 Tannerellaceae bacterium | reverse complement strand
AATTTTATTTTGAATAATTATGAAACCGATACACATATATCAAACTATTGAAAGGAGGCTAATATGCAATTTAACAATAGAGATGATATTATTCAAATTACTCCATTATGGAAAGGAGAAAGATTCCCTGATGGTCGTCCAAAAGTATCTGATGAAATTTTAGATAAAATCAGAAATCTAGCATTAGAGGAAGTATGGGAAATTTGTTACTATGAGGGTTATGATTTCCAATTCCAAAATGGTTTTAGACACACTAATGTTCAAATGTCAAAACCTACAGTAGGCCGTGCCGTAACTTCTACTTTTGTACCTATTAGAAAAGATTTAGAAGTTGCAATGAAGAAGCAATGTAAAGACCAAGGATTTAAAGGCGACCGTGCAATGTATAATATTTGGGTTGTTGATGGCTTGGTTGAACATGATGTTTGGGTTGTTGACTTGTTCGATAAGATTAAATATGGAACTATTATTGGTGGCAATCTAGGAACTTGTATTAAAAATAATACTAAAGATGGTGGTGCAGTTGTTTGGGGCGGTGTTAGAGATTTAGGCCAATTAGCTGATATGCCAGAAATTAATGTATTCTATCGTGATACTGATCCTACTCCATTAAAAGACCATGTAATGATATCTGTAAATGGACCAACAAGAATTGGCAATGCTACATGTCTTCCAGGCGATGTTGTATATGCTTGTGATGCAGGTGTATTCTTTATACCACCACATCTAGCAGTTAAAGTTGTTGAACAAGGTGAAAAGACTAAAGCAAAAGACTGCTTCGGTTTCCAAAGAATTAGAGAAGGTAAATATGATGGCAAAGCTATTGATACATTCCCATGGCCAATAGAAATGGTTGAAGATTTAATGGACTGGGTAAAGAATGATCCAGCTGGCGAACCATATAGACATCTAACTTGGGATGCTGAAATTGAAGAAGCTAAGACTGGTGTTTCTGCTTTCAACAAGAGACATTGGAGTAATACACATATGACTCCATTATCTGAAGTTGATAAATACTATAAATAAAATTTAGCTAGTTTGTCTAAGACTTTAAACTAATTAAGTCTTTGATAATATTACACGTAATCTCTTTTATTTGATTATTCCTCGATAATCATAAATGAAAAAAGACTTGCAATCAATTCAATTATTGATGAACAAGTCTTTTTTATTTGTTTAAAATTTTAAGATGAATGCACTAATAATTTAGTATTATCCTTTTCTTCTAAGGTGAACTGCAAAGCCACCGACATCTACTTGCTTTTCATCAAACCAAATTGAAACTAAGCCTTTATCATCTTCACTTTTACCTATATCAGTAAATTTATAACCACGATCTTCAAAATATCTTACTGCTCTATCAACATTATTTACTTCAATAGCAATATGTCCATGAGGACCAGGTAAAGTATCATATTTAACAACATCTGCCATATTGCCAACAAACCATGCAGTACCTTTGTCTAGAAGAGGTTCTGATAATAAATCAGCTAAACATTTAGCAGCGCTATGTGCTGATTCTTCATCTTTATTATTTATACCAATGTGTAATAGTTTAAAATTGTGCATCATTAGTACAGACTTTTTAGCAATTTCGGTTATTTCATCAAATTTCTTTTCAGCAATTAATTTTCTTGGAGCTAACCAAGAACCAGTAGTTGCGGCAACATTACTATATTCGGCATAAGATAAGAAATTATTAAAACCTATACCACCTGAAGGCATAAATTTTAGATTAGGGAAAACAGAGTTAACTGATTTTAAGAACTTAACACCGCCAACATCTTCAGCAGGGAACAGTTTAACTAATTCACAACCATCATTAATTGCATACATAATCTCAGTCATTGTTTGTGTTCCAGGAACAACAGCAACATCATTTTCATGGCACCATTTAACAACTTCCTTGCTGTAACCAGGTGTAACAATAAATTTAGCACCAGCATTTACAGCTTTTTGAGCCATTTCAACATTAATAATAGTTCCAGCACCTACAAACATTTTTGGAACACTTGTTGCCACATTTTTAATAGCTTGTTCAGCAGCTGAAGTTCTAAAAGTAATTTCCATAAACCAAATGCCGCCAGCTAGTAGGGCATTCGCTAAAGGCACAGCATTTTCAGCATCATCAATTACAACAACAGGTGCTAATCCATTAAGTTGCAATTCTTTTTGAGTTTGTTTTGCATTCATTGTTGATTCCTCCAATTTTTTTCACCATTCATAAATTTATTTAATTCATCTCTAGTAGGTAAACCTTCATTATCGCCTTTAGAAGTTAATTGGATTGCCCCAATAGCATTTCCTCTTCTAACAGCCTCTTTTAGTGATAGACCTTCTTTAAGCGCTGATATAACGCCTACTGCAAAGCCATCACCAGCACCTACAGTATCGATGATTTTATCTACCTTAAATCCCTGTACATAGCCATTTTCTTTTCCATTATCGTAATATGCGCCATCCTTACCTAATTTGATAATGACGCATTTAGCACCCATTTCTAAATACTTCTTAGCCGCAAGTTCCGGATCATTTATGCCGATACATATTTCACATTCTTTGATTCCCGGAAAGAAGTAATCAGCTTTTACGCCTATATCATTCATATAATCAGCCATAATTTCCTTGCTAGGCCATAAGTATGGTCTAAGATTTGGATCAAAAGTAAATGTACAATTATTTTTCTTGGCTTTGTTATATAATTCCTTAACAGTTAATCTTGTTGATTCTGATAGGCCGGCAAATACACCTGTGCAATGAACCCAATCATAGCCACTGAAATCTAAATCTTGAATATCCTCCGGTGATAAAGTTCTAGCAGCTGTATGATTACGATAATTAAATGTATCAGGATCACCTTCATCTACTTTTTGTTTTAATTGAAAGGCAGTAAATTCAACATCTGAAAAGGTTATAAGTTCTGTAGTAATACCATCTAAATTCATTCTTTTAATTAGCATCTTAGCTAAAGGATCTTTACCAAGCTTGCTCATATAACCAACTTCATGTCCAAGTCTTCTTAAACCTATCGCAACATTAAGTTCAGCTCCAGCACTTGCTGTATCCCAGCTTTTTACATCTTCAAGTGCGCCAGTTTCTCGAGCTATAAACATTCCAATTGGTTCGCCTACAAGTAGTGTTTTTTTCATTGTTTGCTCCTATTCTAGATTAGTATGATTATTTTTTAATTTGCTTTCATCAATATTATTAATTTCCATTAATCGGATAATTATTATGTCCATTGTTAATATCAAACTTTGCGCAAATAAATTAGATAATGGCTGAATAGATTTAACACTATTATCAGTATTCTTAGCAGCCTTACCATGAATTACAACGATATTACTAGCTTTTTCAGAAATTGTTGAATTTTCTTTTGTGGTAAATAATAAAATCTTCGCATTAACGTTTGTTGCTACATTAACTAAATTCAAAATAGATTTTGTTTCACCTGAACC
>CAVCTP010000139.1:0-3490 GCA_963605145.1 Tannerellaceae bacterium | reverse complement strand
AATTAACTTATTAATATTATTAAAATAATCTTCATTTACCTCAATATTATTTATGCTATGAATGGAAATAGCTAATTTTCTTATACATTTATGATTTAGAATATTTGGATATTTATATAAAAGGGTACCATTTGTGACTAATTGTAAATTAAAATCTTTCTTATCTAAGATATTTAATATTGAATCAAAATCAGGATGTAATAAAGGTTCGCCTAAAATATGTAGATAGATATAATTACAATATTTTTTAATTTGATCTGTATAATCATCTATTTGTTTAAGTGATAAAAATCTATTACCTTTTTCATTGGTGCAAAAAGGGCAATTAAGATTACAAGCGTTAGTTATCTCTAAATAAACACGTTTCATAATATGATTTTACAATAATAAATTTGTTAATAAATTGTGATATATTTGAATTGTTATGGAAATGTCTAAGTTTAAAAAACTTTATTTATTATTTATAAATACTCTAGCTATAAGTGCTACAACTAATGGTGGTTATGCGATAATTGCGACATTAAGAGCTAAATTTGTTGATAAATATCATTGGTTAGATGAAGAAGAGATGTTAAATCTTATGTCTTTAGGTCAATCAGCACCAGGCCCAATAGCGGTTAATGTATCAACATTAGTAGGATATAGAGTTGCAGGCTTTTCGGGTGCTTTAGTCGCAATGTTTGGGGTAATCTTACCGCCTTTAGTAATAATGACATTAGTCTCAGTATTCTATAAATTAATTGCCGATAATGAATATGTAAAGATGTTTTTAAGCGGTATGCAAGCTGGAGTTGCTGCCTTACTAGTATCTATATTTATTGATATGTTTATAAATATAAAGAATAAGAAAAGTATCTTATCTTTTATAATTGCTATCTTTGCTTTTATCTATGTTAGATATACAAGTTTTTCTATCTTTTATCTTGCTTTAATTTGTGCAATCTTAGGTTTAATAAAAATTAAATTATTACAGAAGGAAGTAAACAATGATTGATTTAAAACTTTTATTAAAAATAATGATTGTTTTTATGAAGATAGATTTACTTTCTTTTGGAGGAGGCTATGTTGCTATTCCGATTGTTCAAAAGGAAGTTGTTGAAGTACAAAAGTGGATGTCTAATGAAGAGTTTTTAGATATTCTAGCCATTGATGAATTAACGCCAGGACCTGTTGCCATAAATTGTGCAACATTCGTTGGAAATAAAATGGCTGGAACAATAGGAGGCATATTTGCGACTTTAGGTTGTATATTCCCATCGGTTATAATAGCAATAATATTGTTTAAGATATATAAAAAATATCATGGTGTTAAAAGTTTAGATGGCATCCTTTTTGGCTTAAAAAGCATGGTTCTAGGTTTAATTGGCTCAGTTGCCATTACTTTATTATTAAATGCTATTATTCCTAATAATAGTTTTGATTATATTTCTTTTGCTTTATTTGCAATTGCTTTATTTGTTTTAAGAAAATATAAATTAGATCCTTTATATATCATATTAGGTTGTGGTTTATTAAACTTTATAATTGAACTACTTATTTAACTATTTCTAATAAATCTTCAACAATCATATCTTGCTTGCCATTAGCTATGCAATAACTATTTATTGGTCTGTATAATATTGCTTTTACATTGGCATCTTTTGCGCAGTCTACATCAATATTTCTATCACCAACATAAAATATATATTCTTTATTCAATTTATACTTATCAATTAAATATCTAATAGCATCGCCACTTGGCTTTCTTTTAAATTTATTTTCTGAAGTAATTATTTCTTTAAAATATTGTTTAATATTTAATCTATCTAATAGATAGTGTGTAGAACTACCACGATGGGTATAAATAAAGTTTAAAGCACCTGATTCAACTATTTTATTTAATGTTTCTCTTGCATTACTAACTAGTTCAATATCATCTTTATGTAATTCATTTAATGCTCTATATTCAGAAAATAATTGTTCATTATTAATATTTGTATGTTTAGATAATAATTCAATATAAGCAGTAACGGAATCTTGGATAACAATTTTATTAATTTTATCTTTTGAATCATTTAGATTGTATTTTTTAGATAATTCGAATAATGATGAAACTATTACTTTATATGAATCAATTAAAGTACCATCTAAGTCCCAAATGAATGTGTAATCTTTTGTAATTTTCATAAGTGAAATTATATCTTATTTAATTAGGTTTAAAAAAATATAATTGTAAATGGTTTTAAATTAGTGTAATATTTTAGGTGATGAGGGAGTAGCAGCGCTTTGCGTGGCAATCCAACAACTCGGTTAAACCTGGTTTGTCTTAAATTGCGAGACTCATGTATAACTTTCTTATACATGGGCGATATATAAATTTTCCATGTATAATACATGGTTTTTTATTTTAAGGAGAAAAGATGGAAAAATATTATTTAGAGAGTTTAGAAGAGGTTTATAAGCAAACCAATTCTAATGAAAAAGGTTTAAGTAGTGAAGAAGCAAATAATAGGTTAAGTATTAATGGTAAAAATAAATTAAAAGAAGCTGAAAAAGAACCATTAATTAAGAAGTTTTTTAATTCAATATCAGATCCAATGATAATTATGCTTATTGCTGCTGCAGCAATTCAAGCTATTGTTAATGTTTTGGAAAGTGGCGGTGATTTAAGTAAGGCTAACTTTACTGAAGTTATTGTTATCTTGATTGTGGTAATCATTAATACCATCATGTCACTATTTCAAGAAGCTAAGGCTGAAGGGGCTATGGATGCTTTAATGCAAATGACAGCTTCTACTTCAAAGGTTTTAAGAGATGGTGAAGTTAAAATTATTAAATCTGAAGATATCGTTATTGGTGATGTTATTGTCTTTGAAGCAGGTGATACAGTTCCAGCAGATTGTAGAATTATAGAATCACATTCTTTAAAATCTGAAGAAGCTGCTTTAACTGGTGAATCTGTTCCAGTTAATAAAATTATTGATGTTTTAATGCTTGAAACAAATAAAGAAGATGTTCCACTAGGCGATAGAACAAATATGTTATTCAATGGTTCTACTGTTGTATATGGTAGAGGTAAAGCAATTGTTGTTGCCTGTGGCATGGATACTGAAATGGGCAAGATTGCTGATGCGTTATCACAAGCTACTAAAGAATTAACACCACTTCAAAAGAAGATGGCTGAATTATCATCTTTCTTAACAAAACTAGTTCTAGGTATATGTATATTAGTATTTGTTGTAGGACTTGTTGAAGCAATGATATTTAATGATGAAGGTTTCTCATTGGCAGTTCTTGGAAGCAGTGCTCTAGAAACATTTATTGCTGCTATAGCTTTGGCAGTTGCCGCAATTCCAGAAGGTCTACCAGCTGTTGTAACAATCATCTTATCAATTGGTGTTTCCGCAATGGCTAAAAGACAAGCTTTAATTAGAAAATTAAATGCTGTTGAAACTTTAGGTTGTACAAATATTATCTGTTCTGATAAAACTGGTACCTTAACCCAAAATAA
>CAVCTP010000138.1:0-3505 GCA_963605145.1 Tannerellaceae bacterium | reverse complement strand
CATTGTCATTGGCCAATGTGATGATTTCCGTTCCTTATTAGAACCATATGGTGAAGTTTCTTTTGAATTTGGTTATGCTTTTGCATTAGACAAAAAAATATATGCTTATATGAAAGATGCTAGAACATATGCTGGACGTTATCCTTTAAAGAAGCTTAAAGATGAAAAAGGAAATGAAACTGATGAAATGGGTATTACATTTGAACCAGGCCCACTTAATGTTATGTTAAATGCACCAGCGATCATTGTTGAAGGTAATCTACAAGATTGCTTAAAAAAGATTAAGGAGGACCTAGAATAATGTTTATTGATGATAAGGGTATTAAAAGAAAACCTATTGCCTATTTAGCTGACTTTGAAATGTTTTTACCAACTTGTAATGAAACTGTAGCATATTGGAAAAGAACTTGCGATAAATACGGAATCATTGGACTATTCCCACCTGACACACCAAAAGATGATGGACTTGTTATATATGAACCAAAAGATGATTCCTATCAAGAAAGAGTAAAACATATTTTCTCTTGTGACTATAATCAAATGCAAAGGTCTGACTTATGCATTGCCCAACTCGATAATTGGCGTGGATTAAATCCTGATTCTGGAACAGCCTTTGAATTAGGTTATTTTGCTGGTAAAAAGAAACCAATATATGGCTTTTTAAGCAATTGCACATCTATGATTTATCGAACTCTAGATAAAAGACTAGAAGATGGTACATATTATGACGCTAATTCATACGCTATAGAAGATAGAGACTTCCCAATGGACAATATCTTTGCCACAGTAACTTTAAGAGAAAACTTTGAAGAAGTATGTAAAGCAATCCGCGAAGACTTTGACAAGCAACTTGTTGCTGCCGGATATGAACCATATAAAGTAGATTAAATAAACATTTTGTTATATCAGAAAAAAACTAGGTACTACCTAGTTTTTATAATGTCTTTCTAAATGCCTTAACAACATCCATAAATTCTTTAACCCTATTTTCATCAACAGGATTTTCAAATTTACCATCTACTTTAAATGTTGTAGCACATACAGCACCATCAGCAATATTTAATAACATTTCAATTGTTTCTTTCTTACAACCGGTATTAGCGAATACCGGAGTATTACCAGCTGCTGATTTTGCTTTTCTTAATACTTCTGGATCAGTTGCAGCTCCAGCAGTAGCACCAGATACACATAAACCATCAGGACGACAATTAAATACTGTAGTCTTAGCGATTGATTCAACTGGTCTATCAGCTAAATACTTAGCAGCTTCAGGGACAATGTTATACAACATCTTAATATGATCACCACCAATTCTGTGTCTGTGTCTTGCAGTTGCACCTGGATCTGTATCCCAAGTACCAAAGTCAGAAGCATAAACGCCAGATATAATTTCTCTAATAAACTTAGCATCAGTTGCCTTAGCCAAATCTAAAGAAGCAATAGGATCCCATAAACAGTTAACACCATATGGAATCTTAATTGTTTCATCTTTTAATCTACCTATAATATAAGCCATAGCACCTATAGTAATAGGTTCAATCTTAGTTAAATAAGGTAAAGAATATTCATTAGAAAACATAATGCCATCTACTCCACCATTTTGTAAAGCAATAACATCTTTTCTAGCACATTCTATAACCTTTTCAAGGCCTCCATCTTCATCATAATATGGATCACCTGGCAAAGGTTGCAAGTGACACATAGCAATTATAGGTTTTTTAACCTTAAATAATTCCTCTAACCAATTTGAATAATCTTTATAAAAATCTAAACCCATAAATTCCTCCTACTCTTTTTTTATTTTATATTATCAAATATTTAAATCCGCAAGTGAATGCATCCAATCAGCCATTAAAGGGTATAATTCATTATATTTTTCAAATAACTTTTGATACTTAACAACATTTTCCTTTATAGGATAAATTGTATTTTTATATCTAACCATTTTTTCTACCCCAACTTGTAAGGATGGATAAATGTTACATGCCCTAGTACAACTTATTGCGCAGCCTAAAGCAACTGTTCTTTTTTCTAAAGGAATATTTATAGCAACATTACAAACATCAGCCATAATTTGACTAAATATCTTTGAGTTACATGTGCCACCAGACATATTAATTTCATTAACTTCAAAACCTGATTTACGATATTGTTCTATTAAATTACGTGTACCATAAGCAATGCCTTCTAATATACAACGATAAATATTACCAATAGATGTTGTTGGGCTTAAACCATATATCATTCCTTTTACTTTATTATCATAATAAGGTTGTTTATTCCCCAAAAAATAATCTAATAGTAATAAACCATCACTACCAACTTTTGTATCATTTAACAATAATTCAAATTTATCAAAAAATTCATCACTTAAATCATTAACTACTTCTTTTCTAAACCACTCAATAATCATATTTGAACATAAAGTTGCCCTAAAAGAAGTATAGTAGCCATTGATTAAATGACTAGGTCCAACATTTATAGTTGATTCAGAAAACATTGGCTTTTTAGTTAATAACATCGTTAGATTTGAAGAACCAGTCATCAAAGCTAAACGACCCTCTTTATATACTCCCATTCCTAATATACCAATAGAAGAATCAATTCCTCCTTGAGCAACTATAGTATCTTCTAATAAACCTAAATCCTTAGCAACATCAGGCAAAAGATTGCCTATCTTATCGCCCACTACATAAACATATTCATCAGGAAACTTATTCAAAGCATCCTTTAAACCAATCTTCTCATAAAAATCTATTGGGAAACTATGTTTATCAATGTTATAACCCCAGTTACAAGCAGTATTATTATTAATTGACCAAATTCCAGTTAAATAATAAGTTAAAAAATCTTGGCATTCACAAAATACTTCTGCCTCATCATATAGTTTTTTATCATTTTGCTTTAACCATAATAACTTACATGGCATCCATTCACAAGATAATCTTTCATTACTTATTTCATATATTTCATCAGCTTGCTTACTAGACCTAGTGTCCATCCACATGATTGCATCATGCAATATAGTTCCATCTTTTCTAGCAAATATAGCAGTACAACATGTACTAGCTATACTCATCGCTAAAATCTGTTCCTTTTGGATATTGTTATCTTTCATGCCACTATGGATTGCATTTTTTAAAGCATTAATCCAATCTTGTGGTTTTTGTTCGGCATAATCTTTTCTTGGATGATAAGTTTCTATCTTAACTTCACTAACTCCATAATTATTTCCCAGACAATCATAAAAAACTGCTCTTAATGAAGTAGTACCTAAATCAATACCAATTAATATATTTCTTTCCACTAAAATCTCTCCACTTTAAAATTAACATCTAGTGAATCAATAAATTCCTTAACAATTTTAAAAGTATCATTAAAGTCCTTTAAATCAATCATCTCTACAGGTGAATGAGAATAGCGATCAGGAGTGCCCATATCTAGACACATCACACCATCATCTTCTAATTGTAAATAAGCACTATCTGATAAAGCACCTCTAGCA
>CAVCTP010000137.1:0-3516 GCA_963605145.1 Tannerellaceae bacterium | reverse complement strand
AGTGCTTGTATTATCACATGGAAATCTTGCTGGTTCATTAGTAGACACTGTGAAACTTATTTTTGGTAGCACAGATGGAATTGAATATATGAATATGCCTGATCCATTTGATCAAAATAAATATGAACAAGATATTAGAAATATAATCGAGGAAAATAAACAAGATGGTGTCTTAATTATGTGTGACCTTCTTGGAGGTTCGCCATTTCTAACTTGTACTAAGATTGTTAGAGATTATTGGGATCAAACAGAACTAGTAACTGGTGTAAATCTAGGAATGTTATTAGAAATTATGAGTGGTATCAATAATCTTTCAATAAGTGATTTAAAAAATATTGCTTTAAACGCTGGGAAAGAAGGCGTTACAGATATAAAAGAAAGGTTGGGTAAAAAATAATGAAAATCAGTCTCTGCAGAGTTGATGAAAGATTGATTCACGGACAAGTTATGACAGCATGGGTTAAGAAGTGCTGGATTAAAAAAATTATCCTTGTTGATGATGAACTTGCAAGTGATGACTTTATGAAAGAAGTATTGTCTTTAAGTGCTCCAAGCGGTGTAAAAGTTGAGGTTAGAAGTGTTGAAGATACTTTAAAAACAGTAACAGAATCTGAAAGTGATGAAAGTACACTACTATTATTCAAAGAAATAAAGTATGCTTATGAACTTTTCAAGATTGGATTTGATCTTAAAGAACTTGATATTGGCAATGTTGGCTCTTCTCCAGTAAGAAAAGCAATCACTAATCAAGTGTATGTTTCAGAAGAAGAGAAACAAATGTGCAGAGAAATGAATGAAAAAGGAGTTTATGTCTACATTCAGAAACTTCCACAAGATTCTCAAGTAGACATTATGACAAAAATTTAAGGAGGAAAAATATGTCATTAATTCAAAGTTTAATTATGGCTACTTTGGCAATGCTTAGTAAATGTGGTATGCCAATGTGGTCAAGATGGTCTCTTGGTATGGGAGCTCCATTAATCGCTGGATTCCTTAACGGAATTATTATGGGTGATATCGCTTATGGTCTTCAAATGGGTGCTTCTATCATGTTGGTGTATGTTGGTGTTGCTGTTATCGGTGGCGCTATCTCTAGTGACCCAATGTTAGGTGGATGGTTAGGTGTTACAGCTAGTATGATGGCTCATACAGAACCTGAACTTGGTATTACAGTTGCTTCTACATTAGGTATCATTGGTTCTTTACTTTCACCATTAGAAAGAACAATCAATTCAGCTTGGGTTGCAAGAGCACATGCTTATGCTGAAAAGGGTGATACAAAGGGCGTTATGAGATTAGCTACTCTTGCTCCAATGCTAGTTGCTTTCGTTCTTTACTGGATTCCTGGTTTCATTCTTCTTTACTTTGGTGCACCAGTTCTTGAAGGAATTCTTGCAAACTTCCCACAACAAGTCACAAGTGCATTCTCTACAGTTGGTAAATTACTTCCTGCTTTAGGTCTAGCTATGTTAATCAACTTGTTATACAAGAATTCACTTATTCCATTCCTTATCTTTGGCTTTGTAGCTACTGCATATTTAGGATTAAGTGTAATGCCTGTTGCATTCATTGGTGCTGGTCTTGCAATCTTGCACTATATTTATACAAGAAAGGATACTGAGTAAAAATGGCTAAAACATTAAGTAAGAAAACATTAAAGAAATCATGGTTAAACTGGGTTTCATTTGGTCAACAATGCTATAACTATGAAATCATGCAAGGTATGGGTTTTGCTTCTTCAATGATTCCTGTTATCGATGAATTATATGGAGATGATGAAAAAGCAAAGAAAGAAGCTCTTGAACGTCATTTAACTTATTACAATACTGAAAACAACTGGGGTACAGCTGTTGCTGGTATCGTAGCTTCTATGGAAGAAGAAAAAGCAAATGGTGCTGATATTACTGATAGTTCTATCAACTCTATCAAGGCAGCTCTATCTGGCCCATTAGCAGGTATTGGTGATACAATCACTCAATCATTAGTTAAGACTTGCTTATTAGGTATTTGCTGTGATATGGCATTAAATGGCAATGTTCTTGGTCCTATCCTATTCTTTGTACTTATGTCTGCATATTGCTTAGGATTAAGTAAATATCTATTTGATCAAGGTTATAAATCAGGTAAAACTTCTGTTACTAAATTATTAGCTGGTGGCAAGATGTCATCTGTAACTGAAGCTCTTGGAGCTTTAGGTCTAATGGTAGTTGGTTCAATGATTGCATCTAACGTATCAGTTACAACACCAATTGTTCTTAACTTAGGTCAAACTTCTGTTGAATTACAAAGTATATTGAATGCTATTTGTCCAAAACTACTTTCTATAATTACTGTTTTCATTGTTTATCGTATGGTAAACAAAGGTATGAAACCAATAAAGATTATTGGTATCCTATTTGTTGTAGGTCTAGTTGGTGGCTTCTTAGGCATTCTTGGATAATATGATGAGAGATTTGATGGCCGAACATGTAAAACGTTTCGGCAAAGAAAAACCAATTATTGGTTGTCTACACTTGCGTGCTTTACCTGGCACACCAATGTGGGATAGAAATTATACTATTGAACAACACATCGAAGATTTAAAAAAAGAAGCTCATATTCTAATGGAATTAGGTTTCGATGGTGCTGTATTCGCTAATGAAGCTGACTATCCATATGTTGAAAACATTGGTCCTGGTGCATTAGCTGCTTATACACATATAGTTTCTACTGTTTCAAAAGAACTAACAATTCCATTTGGTGTTGGTATTATGAATGATCCAATCTCTGCTATTTCTGTAGCAAAAGCAGTTGGTGCAACATTCTGTAGAGGTTTCTTCTGTGGCCAACAAGTTGGCAACTATGGTCCAATTCTAAAGACTCCTGGAGAGATTTTCCGTTATGCTAAATCTATTGGTGCTGATGATATTGGCATCTATACAAGTTTTGAACCTCATAATGGTTCTTCTCTTGATACTAGAACTTTTGATGAAATTGCTGGATCTCTTTACAAAGATGTACCAGTAGCTGGATATTCACTAAATGGTCCAAAGAAAGGTCAACCATTAAGTGAATCTAATATTGCTAGATGTAAGAAGAACAATCCAAATGTTCCTATATCTTTCAATAACGGAGCTAATCCACAAAACATCAAAGAAATGCTTCAATACTGCGATATGGTTGTAGTTGGAACATCGTTAAAGAAAGATCATTATCTTTATAACCCAATCGACTACAATAATGCTAAGGAATTTATTGAGGCTGCAAGAAGTTAAAGAAAGGAAAGCAGGGTCGAAAGATCCTGCTTGTTTATATTTATGACAGATAAAATTAAAGTTGCCATATTTGATATTGATGATACGCTCTTTGACATGAAGACAAAAACATTTATTCCTTCGGCAATTACTGGTTTAAAGCAATTACAAGAAAAGGGAATAATTATCATTTTAGCAACCGGAAGACCTCCACAAACCGCTTCAGCAATATATGAACAGGGTGTATATCCTAACTATATTGTTTGCACAAATGGTCATATTA
>CAVCTP010000136.1:0-3525 GCA_963605145.1 Tannerellaceae bacterium | reverse complement strand
ATGAATTAACAACATCAGAATTATATGAAATATATAAATTAAGAAATTCTGTTTTTATAGTTGAACAAGCATGTCCATATCAAGATATAGATGATGCTGATAAGAGTGCATATCACATATGGTTAAAAGATGATGATGGTATTGGGGCATATTTAAGAATTCTACCTAAAGGTGTTAATTTTAATGAAGTATCACTAGGCAGAGTCATTGCAGTTAAAAGACATTGTGGTTTAGGTACAAGGATTGTAAAAGAAGGTATAAATATTGCTAAGGAAAGATTAAATGCTGAATGTATTGTTATAGAAGCACAAGTATATGCTAAGAAGTTATATGAAAATATTGGTTTTGTAGTTAATGGCGATGAATTCTTAGAAGATAATATTCCTCATGTACCAATGATTTATAAATACAAATAAAAAAGGCGTTGATTCAACGCCTTAGTATTTATTGTATTATTACCATCTTGGTCCCATGCCAGGTCCACGTCCGCCCATTGGTGGTCTACCACCACCGAAGCGATCCATAGGTCCATCCATAGGTCTATGATGGTTGTGATGATAGAACATAGGTCTACCAAACCAGCCGCCGTAGTATGGTCTTGGTCTCCAACATAGAGAAGATAGAACAACAACACAGATAATTACGAATAGTATCATTATTTTATTCCTCCTTGTTTAACTAACTATTACTTAAATTAAGGTACTTAGATAATTGTTAGATTTACTTTTCATCATTGAAGAAGCATAAGCGTATACCATAGCTTTCATGGCTTTTGCTAACTTGGAATTTTTTACTTCATCATCAACAAGTTTTTCAATATTTTCAAAGTTGTTTAATTTGAAGATTATGTTAGAAAAGAGTTTGTATAAATCTTCTTCGGTAATGATGTCATCTGATTCATCATCTACGTTACCGTTTATATAGCACATAAGGGAACTTATATTTTCAATATTCATACATTGCCTTAATGCATTTATTAATAGAATTCTTGCTAGATGTTTAACATAATACTTTTTCTTTTGGGGATGAGGTATATAACCTCTTTTAACCCAGTTTTGTATCATGTGTGGTTCTAGTTTAGTTATCTTACATATTTGATTTAAACTTAATCCATCAGTTGTTTGTATCATTTTTTTATATGAATCAAACATCTTTGGATCATCAAATGTAGATAACGTACCAGGCAAGTATTTCTCCATAGGTCCCTCCTTATGGCAATATGATTATCTCACACGGTCATATGATTGTCAAGAGATTAATTAAATACCAATTTTTAGACAAATAATTAGTATTATAAGAATTCTGCAACAGCATTCTCTCTTTCATCAAGAGATTGCAGCCAATCAGAAACGTTATCTTTGTTAATCGAGTTGTTACGTAATATTGATGCAATATCTGAAGCTGTAATCATAAGAATGGGATGACCATCCTCAACAACTTCTTGATAGGCTTGTTTATCAATAAAACTTGTAGTTATCATAATTCCAAATTGTCTGTATTTTATTCTTGAGATAAGTCTAGACATTTGTCTTACTCCAACAGAGTTTTTCTCTGAATAACATTTTGCTTCAAGAGAACATTCAAACTTTAATGCACTATTAACAGAGTTTAAGCCAGTATCAATAGAATATAAACCAACAGCATCTCTGCCACCATCTCTCCATGGTCTCGTTAACGTAAAATCAACAAAATGAGAATCCATCTTCTTAATGATATCTGTAGAGCAGAATTCAAATCCGTATGGATTGCTAGAATAATGTTCACGTATTTTATTTAGACAGTTCATACCATCATTATCACTTTGAAGTTGGTCATATCTATTAGGAATTACAATATGTTTTGGTGCTCGTAAAGCATCAATACCATTTCTTCCGTTCTTTAAGAATTTCTTCCAACACTCAGGCGCATATTGGAGGCTATTTTTGTGGTCATGAACTAAAGCGTTTATCCACTTTTTGGATATTGCACTTTTAGATGTATTTAAAATAGTAAAATATGCTTCATAATTTTGAAATCTGTTATTGTTGATTGTTCTCCAAAATGCTACCAGGTCTTTATCAGGAGATATATTTTTATTCCCAGGAACAGCGAGTCCTAAGAATTTGACATCACGACCATTGCCAACTTTCTTAAATACAAAGAATGGCGGAATATCTTCCATCCTATTAGTATTTAACATTGCAAACACATCTTCAAGAAGTTTGTTTCCTAAATTTTTTGTATTAAGAATATCATTTCCTGGTTTTCTATTGTCGCCATAGTATCTAAAAATACCTGTTTCTACATCAAAATAATCAGGCCATTCAAGTTCTTCCATAGAAGTATATAAAGCAACAAAAGCAAACTTACTTCTGTCATCATCTCTTTTTCTTTTTCTAAAGCCACCACTATTGCCAGTTCCTAGAAGTTTACTTATAGGATCATCACCAACATTATTGTTGGAGCCACCTTTATATATACAATCAATATATAAATCAGCATCTTTTAAATCTTTAAATTCAACAATTCTATTATTCATCTTTGATTATGCCTTCCTTTTGTAACACTGATTTAATATATCCTCTATTTAACCAGAAACACTGTTTAGTCATCCATCTACCATCAGGTAATTCATCCCCGTCTGATGGATTCCCCTTTTCTACTCCATTCTCAAACTTATAATATGATTTTGATGCATGAGGTCTAACGTGAGACACCATATTATCTTTTGTTGAAGGAAAATCATTTTCATAACCTTTAGAAGTAGGAATGAATTTCACACCATCAATAATTTTTTGTTTTGTATTTTCCCAGCATTTTCTTGCTTCAATGATATCTTCATAAGGCATCGACCAGAATATAACACCTTTGAAAATGCTGTTTTCTTCGGTATCATCTACTTTTTGAAATATTATAAACATGAATTTTCCAGTAAGAAGAATATTACCAAAATCAGACTCTTCGAATGTTTGATTAATAATTTCCTTAAACCTAAAAGTAGGAAATGACATATGTTCTCTTATAGTTCCGTTACTTTCAATTCTTATAGTTTTTGGAATTATATTAGCTTTTAGAAATTCTTCAGTTTTTGAAATATCTCCATTTATCTTAAAAATTTTTTTAACAATAGACGCGTTTGTTTGTTTTGATTCTTTGATCTCAAATAAACTAACAAGTTCTTTTTGCGTTTTACCGACATATGGTTTTATCATATCTAAAATTACATTAAAGAATGATTTATCTTTTAAAACAGCCTCATCCTTGATTAATGGTTCATCATTTTCTTTGTTAAAAACGTAATGAGTAAGAATGTAATTTACATAAGATTGTTTTAAAGAATAAGCTCTTTGTTTTGCTTTTATATCAGAATATGGTTGATTTCTATAACTTGATTCTGCGTTAGCTCCTTTTGTACAAGCACCTAGATACATAGTATCTGATTCTGATAGTTCATGGGCTTTACCCTTCTTGATTTTATCTGTGATGATTTTCCAATCGTTTTTAACAATCTCTAAATCTTTTTCTGGCCAAGTATAATCCAACATT
>CAVCTP010000135.1:0-3532 GCA_963605145.1 Tannerellaceae bacterium | reverse complement strand
GCTTGATTTAAGATAATCCAAGCAAATAGGGCACCAAATACAGATTCAAAACTCATAATTAAGGAAGCTAGAGTTGGACCAACATCGGGTTGGTATCTATTTTGAATAAACATTGATAAGGCACCGGAGATTAATGATAAAAAGGCTAGTAGTGGCCAATATGATAGTAATGTTGAAGGATTTGGTTTTTCTACAAATATCATAATTGATCCAGCAAGTATAGATGCAGTTACTTGTTGTACAGCAGCAAATGGTAAAGGTTCGACTTCACCAACTTTATTGTCAATAAAAACTATTTGTAAAGCATAGAATAGGGCAGCAAATAGTAATATTATGTCTCCTATTCTTAATTTAAATTCGCCAGAGATACATAATAGATACATTCCTATTAAGGCAATAACTATAGCTAACCAAGTTTTCTTATTAACCTTTTTACCAAGGAATAATCCAAGAAGAGGAACCATTACTATATATAAGGAAGTAATAAAACTAGCATTGGTAGTAGATGATAGTTCTAGACCTTTTTGTTGGCAAGCACAACCAAGGAAATTTATAATACCAACAATTATTCCAAAGATAATAGTTGATTTTGTGAATTTAGCTTTTTTGATTAAAGCAATAGTAAGTAATAAAAAGCCACCAATGCACTTAAAGAAGGTAATGGTAAAAGTACCTAAGTCAGCCATTATAGTTTGAACACTAAAGGCTAGGCCCCAAGAGATGGCAGCTATCAACATCATCAAGCTAGCAAATAACTTTTTATTTTTCATCCTTATAATATTAACACACGATTTAAGTTATAATAATTTGGAAAGAGGTGCAATATGAATAAAATATCTCCATTACAAAAAGTAAGATATACTTATATTCCAAAACTTCCTGGAATGTTAAGAAATGGCATTGGCAATATTTGTGTCAAGGAAGGTGAAGTAACAAGCAGTGTTGCTGATCAAGAAAAGATTAAAGAATTATTCCCTAATACTTATGGTAAAAAGGAAATAACTTTTGAAAAGGGACAAAATACTGCTGAAGTTAAAAAACAAGTAGTAGCTGTTATCTTGTCTGGTGGACAAGCTCCTGGTGGCCATAATGTTATCTGTGGTTTATACGATGCTTTAAAAGCAACTAATAAGGATAATGTTTTATATGGTTTTAAAGGTGGACCAAGTGGTTTAATTGAAGATAAATATATTGTCTTTGATGATGAATATATTGATCAATATCGTAATACTGGTGGTTTTGATATTATCGGTTCTGGTAGAACAAAACTAGAAACCGAAGAACAATTTGAGATTGTTGAAAAGGTATGTAAGTCACACGGTATTAATGCAGTAGTTATTATTGGTGGTGATGATTCAAATACTAATGCTGCTGTGCTTGCTGAATACTTTGCAGCACATGATAGTCATATATCAGTAATTGGTTGTCCTAAGACAATTGATGGTGATTTAAAGAATGATGATATTGAATGTTCATTTGGTTTTGATACAGCAACTAAGACTTATTCAGAATTAATTGGTAATATCGAAAGAGATGCTAACTCTGCTAAGAAATATTGGCACTTTATTAAGGTTATGGGTAGAAGTGCATCACATGTTGCTTTGGAATGTGCTCTAGAAACTCAACCAAATATTTGTTTAATTGGTGAAGAAGTTGCTGCTAAGAAGATGTCTTTATCTTCAATCGCTGATTATATTGCTGATTCAGTAGCAAAAAGAAGCGCTAATGGTGAAAACTTTGGTGTTGCTATTATACCTGAAGGTATCGTAGAATTTGTTCCTGAATTTAAGGTTTTAATTAGTGAAATTAACGAATTATTAGCTGGTAGTAAGCAAGATGAATTCAACAAACTTACAACTTGGGATGAAAAACATGAATTCATTAAAAATGGTTTAAGTGCTGAATCATTTAAGGTATTTGATATTCTTCCTCTGGGAATTCAACAACAATTATTCTTAGAAAGAGATCCTCATGGTAATGTTCAAGTATCATTAATTGAATCAGAAAAATTATTCTCTGCCTTAGTTAAAGATAAACTAGAACAAAGAAGAAAAGCTGGTACATTCAATGGTAAGTTCTCTGCACAACATCACTTCTTTGGTTATGAAGGTAGATGTGCTTTCCCTTCTAACTTTGATGCTGATTACTGTTATTCATTAGGCTATAATGCATTTATGTTGATTCAATATGGTTTCAATGGTTATCTATCAAAGGTATCTAATCTATCTAAACCAGCAGAAGAATGGGTAGCAGGTGGTATGCCTATTACTAAGATGATGAATATTGAAAGAAGACATGGTGAGGATAAGCCAGTTATTAGAAAAGCTTTAGTTGAACTTGATGGTGCACCATTTAAATATTTTGAAGCAAATAGAGATAAATGGGCAGTTGAAACATCATTCACTTATCCTGGTGCTATTCAATATTATGGACCAAGTGAGATATGTGATATAACCACAAGAACACTTGCTTTAGAAAAAGGAAATAAATAAATAATCAAACTAAGGGCTGTTGCTAAAGGTAATGGCCTTTTTCTTTGGTTGACAGTCAATGTTATCATAATAGTTGTGAGTTTCATTTCTATATTTATATCAGCGATTTTATATGGCATTGAACCATCAATCGTAACACTAGCATTGAATAAGGGAGCCAATGCAAAGATAATAGTTTTAGCGTGCTCGCTATTATGCGTATTCTTTTCGTTTGTAGCATCTTTAATACTTAAAGAAAAAATAATTATAAGTTTTAAACAAATACTATTATCTATACTATGTGGTATTTTATTTTATATTGTTAATTATTTGTTAGAACTAGCTTATGAAATAATACCTGTTGGTTTAGCTACTACATTGCATTTTACATATCCCATAATTGTTTATATATTGTCGATTATTTTATTTCATGAATCAATCACTTATAAAAGAATTATCTCTATACTTTTATGCTTATTTGGATTAGTTTTAATATCTGGATTTAATGCAAATGCAAATTTGTCGGGAGTAATTATTACTTTGATCACCGCAATTGCTTATTCTATATATCTATTAATAATTGATAAAAGCAGTTTGAATACCTTATCAACTTTTGTTTTATCTTTTTATGTATCCATAGGAAGCTCTTTGGCTGGAATTATTACTTTAGGTGGTATTGATATGGGGAATATCCAAGATATTTATATTCATAAAGAATATATTATTGCATCAGCACTAATGTTATTTCTTGCCTCAATCCTAGTAAATGTTGGAATTAGGAAAGTAGGTGCTTCTATTGCTAGTATCTTGATGGTCATTGAACCAATATCAAGTTTAATTACAAGTACATTGATATTTAAATATGAAATTAGCATATCAAGTATTATTGGATGTATTTTTGTACTGTTATCTATACTTTTAGTAGTTGTTGATAATAACAATTGAATAATGTTAAGTAAAAATATATAACTATCATTATTAGATATTATGTTTACAAAATAAATTTAAAATAATAAAATGTAAACAGATAGAAGGATAATAAAATGATAGGAAAAAACTTA
>CAVCTP010000134.1:0-3533 GCA_963605145.1 Tannerellaceae bacterium | reverse complement strand
AAGATAGAGATCTTAATAAACTCATTTCGTATGCGAAAAAACTGCATTGTTATAATACACTTTCAACTTATCTAGAGGTATTGGTATAGATAAGTGTAATTATATTTATTGATTAAGATTTTTCTTGTTTATCAATCCATGCTAGTAAGAGATTAACTATTTTCTCTTGTTGTACTTCATTTAATTCTTGGTGTAGTGGAACTTTATACCACTTGTCTAAACATCCTCTACAACAACAGCCTGTCGCATGCATGGCTTTAAAAATGGGATGACCATGCATTGGTGTTTGTTTGCCATCATTTAAAGGTTCAGCAGGTGCTAGTTTTTGGCGCACAAAATCTTTGGCATGGCTACGCATAACGTCCGTGCCTTTTTCTTCTAGATATGCTTTCTCTTTCTTTGTTAGATGAAAACTAGATCGAAATTTTGATTTCTCTAATTTATTTAAAGCTTCTTCTATTGTTTGCATTTATAAAGTTATTAACCTTATTACCTAAATGATTAGCCCATGCTTCGGGATAGAATCTATAGTAACTAAATCTTTTTCTATTTCTATATCTTACTAATAAGGGTGTTAAAGCCCAAATAATAGATGGTATGGCAATAATAGGTATAAATAGTGGTCCTAGAATTAAGGATTGAATAGTATGACCATACTCATGTATTAGAAGATATTGTTTGTTGTGGATGTTTTTAGTGCCAAGGAAAATGAATATACCTAAGCCACATGAATAATTAGAATCTATCTCACAGACAATTGCGCCATTATAGAAATAAATATTTCTTTTCTTTGTTAAGATTAGAAATAAAAAGATAATAAAAGCAAGGGTATTTTGGATAATACCCCAACTACAATTTAATAAATAGTATATAAAGATAAAAAGTTTTGGACTTTTAATCATTATTTAAATTGACTTGGATGTTTAGTATAGAAATCTTCTTTTTCTTTTAATTCTTTTAATTTATGATTTTGCTTATCATCAATTAAATCATAAATATCAGAGAAGATATTATCCCAAGTAAAGAATTTATCAGGGTCTATATTTAAATATTCACAAGTCTTTTCACTGCCTTTAGGTACTACAGGATGTGATAATACTGTAGCAACTCTTACCATATAGAAGGCATTGATTAATGTTTGTTTAATATTATCTACATTATTAGAGTTCTTTGCCCAATATTTAGAGGCATTTCTAATATATGAATCTAAATCATTGATAATTTGATGTAATTCAAATTTATACATATGATTTTCATAATTTAAGATTGTTTTTTCTGCTTGTGCTTTAATATCAGCATCTACTTCACCATATGGTAAGATACCATCAAAGTATTTTTGACAAGTATAGAAGCAACCTCTGACTAATCTATTTAATACATTTGTAAATAGATTACCTTGTGCTAATACTGGGTCTGGTTCATTCTCTTTAGCATCAGGATTTAATGGTGCTGGCATAAAGCTTACAGACTTATTACCTAGTGCTAATGAAATAAAGTGAGCTCTTAATTGTTCAGGAGTGTAGTAATTTAATAAATCAGCAGCCATAGGTGGTTTTACAGAACCTGATGAACTAGCCTTCTTATCTAAGAATAAGATATGGTAGTTAGCAACTAGTGTAGTTAATTGTAAATCACCTTTTTTAGGATGAATTGTAAGATTATCCTTACCTTGTTGTGCCATCCATAATGGCATTTGTGCTACACCATAGAAATAGATATTATCTTGACCAATGAATTGATATACACCAGCCTCTGGATCACACCAATAGTCTTTCCATTTATCATCTGCTGCACCTTGTCTTTTTAGATATGCTTTAGTAAATGAGATAGGTGCCCATAAACTCTCTGGCCATACCCAAACAGTTAAACCCTTTTCTCCTTCTAAACTTGGTGCTTTAACACCCCATTCAATATTTCCTGTTAATCTTAATGGAACTAATGTTTTACCAGTACGATAGTGAATATTTGCTTGAGTTAAGATTGGACAAGCCTTTTCTCTATCAGTTAATTTATCAAAGGTAACAATAAAACTACCTTTAATATTTTCTAAATCAGAATTAGAGTGTTTTGGTAATTGATTTTCAATTTCTTTATATTGTTCTAAGAACTTCTCTTGGATATAGATAACAGGTTGTGATAATGATTCTTTCATTGTTTTAGAAACAATCTTACGTACATTATCTTTTGTTTCAATATCAGCTACATATTTTTCTAATAGTTCTTGGAAATCAGTAAGTTTGAAATACCAGTTAGTAACATCTCTCATTTCTGGTTTTTCATTAGATAAAGTAGAAATAGGATTGATTAATTCTTCTGGCATATATTGATGTCCTAAATCACATTCATCAGCATAACCTTTTTCTGATTGACAATTTTCTATAGGACATTTACCTACTACTTGTCTACCATTTAGGAAACAATCATATTTTGTATCATAGAATTGTTTTGTTACTAATTTTTCTAACCAACCATTTTTATATAAAGTAGTAATAAATTCATTTGTTTCTTCTTGATGAACTTCTTTTGTATCACCAAGTCCAGAAGCACCAAATAAATCTAGACTTATTTCATAATCATTTAAAGTCTTTAATTGGGCATTATGATTGTCCATTACATAATCTTCAATTGTTCCCTTATAACCTTCTTGTTCGACCTTTTTACGATATCCTTCAGCAATTGGTGAACCATAGCAATCAGTACCTGATACAAAGATTACATTTTCCTTACCAATTCTATCTCTTAAGAATCTAGCATATACATCTGCATGTACAAACATGCCTCCGATATGACCGAAGTGTAAAGTTTTGTTGCCATAAGGCATACCGCCGGTAATAACAGCTCTTTTTGGGAAATTTGGACGATTCATAATAGCCTCCTAATACTTTAAAATTATAGCATTATAAAATACAATAAACTTATGAAAACCGCAATATTTGGCTGTGGGATAATCGCAAATAGAGTTGCCCTAGGCTTTAAAAACATCATTAATAATGAACTTGTTGGCTTTGCTTCTAGAGATATAGAAAAAGCTAAGGAATATGCCAATAAATATAATGTTAAAGAATTTGGTGATTATGATTATTTTTTAAATAAGAAAGAGATAGATGCTATATATATTTGTACCTATAATTTAAATCATTATGAATTAATTAAAAGATGTTTAGAACATAAAAAACATGTTATATGTGAAAAACCAATGGTATTAAATGTCAAAGATTGTGATGAATTATTTGTAGTTGCAAAACAAAATAATGTTCTATTAATGGAAGCTTTAAAATCAGTATTTCTTCCTATAACTAATAAGATAAAAGTAATAATAAGTAATAATCTAATTGGTAATTTTCATCATATAGAAGCATCATTTACTAGAAATGGAAATCATAATATAGGCCATTGGATAAATGATCCTAGATGTGGCGTATTAAAAGATTTAGGTAATTATTGTGTTGGTACGGTTAATTATTTATTAGAAACTACACCTACTATTGAATATAAATATAAGAATAATAGCTTAGAGTATTCTGATAAATCAG
>CAVCTP010000133.1:0-3577 GCA_963605145.1 Tannerellaceae bacterium | reverse complement strand
ACCTATTCCTTCTTTTTTTTATTATAACATGCGGTTTATGATGTTGCAACAATTCTGTGTTAAGTTTTTTTAGGTAAAGTTATTGAGGGGGTACTTTGAGTTATTCCTTTAGCGTAATATTCTGGAACTGTTCCTGTGACTATTTTCATGGCTACTGGAACTTTGGTTTTTATTTCTATTGTTTTATTATAGTATGGAAGGATTACTTTTTCACCCGAGTTTGACAGTTTTAAATTAAAAATCTTCACTAAGTATTGAAAAACTTAGTTTTTTTATCATTTTGTAGTTGCGTAATGTTACGTTATGTTGTATAATTATACTATGAGAAGGTAATATTATGAGACTAGGAATTTCTAAATCAAAAAACACAATTAATTATTATATTATTAAAGATTACACTAAAAATGGTAAACGTTCTACTAAACATGTTGAAAGAATTGGCAATCTTGAAGAAGTAAAAAAATTAGCTGGTAATCAAGATTATCAAGAATGGCTAAAAGATTATGTTAAAAAATATAATGAAAAACATTGTAAAAAAGAAATTATAACTATTAAAAAAAATAATAAAAAAATTATTGCTTCTAATATTAATAATAATTTTAATGTTGGATATCTATTTCTAGAAAATATATATAATCAATTAAAACTAAAAAATATTTGTGATAATATACAAAACAAATATCAATTCAAATTTGATTTAAATGAAATATTATCATATTTGGTATTTGCTAGAATTATTTACCCTGCATCTAAATTAGAAACATATAAACAATGCCAAAATTTTATTGAACAACCTAAATTTCAATTACATGACGAGTATAGAGCTTTAAGTTATTTAGCTAATAATATTGATTTTATTCAGGAAAAAATATTTGAAAATAGTAAAAATGTAATAAAAAGAAATTCAGAAATAATTTATTATGATTGTACAAATTATTTCTTTGAAATAGAACTTGATGATGAATTTAGAAAATATGGAATAAACAAACAACATCAACCAAAACCTCAAGTTGGTATGGGTTTATTTATGGATAGTGATGGCATTCCATTATCCTTTAATATTTATCCAGGTAATCAAAATGAACAAAAGACATTGATACCTGAAGAAACTAAAATCGTAAATAATTTTAAAATGGATAATACTAAAATGATTTTATGTACAGATGCTGGCCTTGCTTCTGATGAAATAAAAAAATATAACATTAAAGATAACCGTGGTTTCGTCATTACACAATCATTAAAGAAACTTAAAGATTCTGATAAAGGTAAAGTATTTAATGATAATGATTGGAGACTTCCTGGAGATCTAAGAAATGTTTACAATTTAAATGAAATTAGAAATAATGAAGAATTAAAAGAAAAATATTATGATAAATTATTTTATAAAATTATTTCTAGTGAAACTAAATCTGTGAAACAAGATCTTATAGTCACTTTCTCTTTTAAGTATTTTGACTACAACAGAAATATTAGAAACGCACAAATTGAAAGAGCTAAAAAATCCATTGATACAAATCAAGCTACTCGAAAAGGTAAAAATCAAAATGATTATAAAAGATTTATAGTTGATACCAAATCAACTGATACTGGTGAAGTTGCAGAAAATTCTAACCTTTCCTTAAATGAAGATTTAATTAAACAAGAAGAACAATATGATGGTTATTATGCCTTAACTACTAACTTAGTTGGAGATATTGAACAAATACTTAAAATAACTAAAGGAAGATGGGAAATTGAAGAATCATTTAGAATAATGAAAACAGACTTTTTAGCTAGACCAGTTAACCTATCAAGAGAAGATAGAATTAAATCTCATTTCTTAACATGTTTTATGGCATTACTCATTTATAGAATACTTGAAAAGAAATTAGATTATAAATATACAACTTCGGAAATTCTTAAAACAATAAGAAATATGAATGTATTAGAATCCAAAGGAGATGGTTATATTCCAGAATATATAAGAACAAATCTAACTGATGATTTGCATGATATATTTGGTTTTAGGACTGACTATGAAATAAATACTTATAAAGATTTTAAAAAAATTTTTGAGTTAATCAAAAGATAGTTCACATTACGCATTTTTAAATATCAAAAAAAGACTCAGAATCGCTTATAAAATAAGGGATTGAGTCTTTTTGCTTTATCAAAACTGTCAAAGTCAGGATTATACCATTTTTTTAGAAAAAAATAAATAGAAAAAAGTTAAGGCTTTACAGTCTTAACTTTATTTACCACAAATTAGATTTTTCTTTCTATATAGTAGTATTCCACTACCTGCAACTATTGCTAATAAACCTAATGATATGGCGATTGGAGAAATGTTAGATGATGTATTTGGAACATCAACTGTTTGTCCACATGAAGCATCAAATTGTTCTTTGGTTACTTCTTTACCATTGGCATCATAATAGGTGTCATCGGTATACTCACATTTTGGATTTCCACATTCTTTTTCAAAAGTTTTTTTATCTATTTCTTTACCATCTTTACCATAATATTTATTATCAACCTTTTCACAAGTTGGCTGACATTGTTTTATGTAAATTTCTTTGGTTGTTTCATTTCCGTTTTTGTCATAATATTTGTTATTTACATAGCTACATGATAGTTTAGGATTAATTGTCATATTTATTGTTTGTGATAATGGTTTTTCTTCATTGTATAAACCGACTACTCTTTGATATTCTGAATTTGATGGTTTATATATTTTGGCTTCTTTTATGTTCCCACTTGCTTTTATGTCTAGCTTTAATGTTGTATCTTCTTTTATTGATGATGCAGGAATTCTTACTTTAAATCTTTCTGATGATTTAAATGTTGTTTTTGTTTTTCCATCTTCACTTACTATTGATGCTTTTTCATTATTTGTTGTTACTGTATAGTTTTCAGCGTTTACTAATGCTGCTGATATATACTTTGATTCATAATATTTTTTATCACTTGTTAATTCTAAGCTATTTCCACTTTGGCTTATTTTCATGCTTGGTGTTGTTTGGTTATTTTTCGCTGTTCTTGCTTTTTCTACCATTGGCTTGATATTATTTTTTACCAATTCCATTCTATCTGTTTCTTTTGTAGCATTTTTAAATTCTGAAGACAGTTTTGCTTCGTTTGTATACCACCATACTGCTGCTTGTGTTATGTATTTATCTGTTTCGGCATTCCCTGTCATATACTGCCCTTTATTTGGATAGCCATTTTGTAATATATACAATAATCCGGCATCTGCTTCTCCTGTTAGTGTTGCTGTTTGTCCACTTACTAATGGTTTTTTATCTACATCCATGCAGTAAATATATTTCCCTTCGGTTGTTTGAAATATTGTAAATCCATGGTCGTGATTTGTTACTAAGTCTGATAATACTTCTGCTCTTTTTACTGTTATTTTACTTGGTATTTCTTCGGCGTTTACATTTGGTATGCCTATTATAAATACAATGGCTAATGCCAAATATGAAATTAAAATTTTAGGTATTTTTTTCATTTAATTTTCCTTCAAAGAGTAATCACTAAATTATAACAAATTTCTTCGAAGTACTCAATTTTTGCTAAAAATTTTATGTAATAATTT
>CAVCTP010000132.1:0-3585 GCA_963605145.1 Tannerellaceae bacterium | reverse complement strand
AAAATTAAATTTTCCATTGACACTATAAAAAAGGTGATATAAGATAATAAAGGTTAGTGATGGCTAACTTATATTAGCGAAGGCTAACAGAAAGGATTTAACTTATGATACCTTTGACATTATGTAAAGCCGGTGAATCTATGGAGATTGCTAAGGTTGGTGGAAAAGATGACATAAAAAATCATTTATATGATTTAGGATTTGTTACTGGAGCAAAAATTTCTGTTGTAAATGAATTAGCTGGTAATATTATCGTTAATATTAAAGATAGTAGAGTTGCTATTGATAAACAAATGGCACAAAAGATTATGGTTAATTAGAAAGGGATAATTTAAATGTTAACACTTAGGGACATTGAAATCGGAAAATCATGTAAGGTTGTAAAACTTCATGGTGAAGGTGCGATTAAAAGAAGAATTATGGATATGGGTTTAACAAAGGGTGTTGTAGTAAAGATTGTAAAAGTTGCACCTTTAGGTGATCCTATTGAAATGACTGTTAGGGGCTATGAGCTTTCATTGCGTAAAGCAGATGCTGAGCTTATTGAAGTAGAAGAAATCTAATTTTTTTTAATTTATTTGTTAGTAAAAACTAACATGAAGAGAGGATAGAAAAATGAGTATTAAAATCGCATTAGCAGGTAATCCTAACTGTGGTAAAACAACATTGTTTAATGCCTTAACTGGTTCTAATCAATTTGTTGGTAACTGGCCAGGAGTAACTGTTGAGAAAAAAGAAGGTAAACTTAAAAAGCACAATGATATTGTAATTACGGACTTACCAGGTATTTATTCATTATCTCCATATACATTGGAAGAGGTTGTTGCTCGTAATTATTTAATTGATGAAAAGCCAGATGTAATTTTAAATATTATTGATGGTACAAATCTAGAACGTAACTTATATTTAACAACACAACTTCTTGAAGTTGGTATTCCAGTTGTTGTTGCTGTTAACATGATAGATGTTGTTGATAAGAATGGTGACACAATCAATGTTAAGCAGCTTTCAAAAGAACTTGGTTGCAATGTTTGTGAAATAAGTGCTTTAAAGGGTTCAGGTATAGAAGAAGCAGCTGAGTTAGCTATCAAAGCAGCTGGTACAAAGGTTGCAGCTAAACATAAATTCGCCGATGATATTGAAAAATGTCTAAGTGAAATTGAAAATACATGTCTAAGTAGTGTTCCAGAAGAAACAAAGAGATGGTATGCAATAAAAGTATTTGAAAGAGATGAAAAGGCTCTAGAAAAATTAGGTCTATCAAGTGATAAAGCAGAAGCAAGCATTAAGGCTATCGAAGATAAGCATGATGATGATGCTGAAAGTATTATTACAAATGAAAGATATGAATATATAACTTCAATTATTGATTCTGTTCAAGTTAAAAGAAGTGTTGGTAAATTAACTACTTCTGATAAGATTGATAGAATCGTTACTAATAGATGGTTAGGACTTCCTATATTTGCGGTAATAATGTTCCTTGTATATTACGTTGCAATGGTTACAGTAGGTACTGCCGCTACAGATTTCACAAATGATGGTATCTTCGGTGATGGTTTCCATCTATTTGGAAATGGTACTGCTGAATATGAAGAAGCTTCTGAAACATATGGCGATACTGATTTAATTATTGAAGCTTTCAATGAACAATATGGAAGTGATGAAATTTCCGTTAGTCTAGATAGTGAAGATGAAAATTATACTGATGAAGCTGCTAAAGCTGCTCTAGAAAAACTTGTTGCTGCTACACCTGATGATGCTAGTGTTTCTTATACTGTTGAAGATGAAGAAACACTTGCTACTGAAGAAGTAGAGGGCGTTAGCAAGTCTGATTTAGAAAATGCTGTTGCGCAATATATAAATACAGAATATAAATCAAATTATGGTGCTCCAGATACAACTACATATGGTGTTTGGGTTGATGGTGTTCCAGTTCTTGTTGAAAAATTACTTGATAGTTTAAATACTGCTGATTGGCTAAAAGGCTTAATCATTGATGGTATTGTTGCTGGTGTTGGTGCAGTATTAGGATTTGTTCCACAAATGTTTGTATTGTTCTTCCTATTAGCATTCCTTGAAGCTTGTGGTTATATGGCTAGAATTGCCTTTGTTCTTGATAGAATCTTTAGAAAATTTGGTCTATCTGGTAAATCATTTATTCCTATGCTTGTTGGTACAGGATGTGGTGTTCCTGGTATTATGGCTAGTAGAACAATCGAAAATGAAAGAGATAGACGTATGACTATCATGACCACTACATTTATTCCATGTGGTGCTAAAGTTCCATTTATCGCAATGATTGCTGGTGCTATCTTTGGAGGATCTCCATGGGTTAGTACAAGTGCTTACTTTGTTGGTATGTTATCAATCATCGTTTCTGGTGTAATGCTTAAGAAAACAAAGATGTTTGCTGGAGACCCTGCACCATTCGTTATGGAACTTCCTGCTTATCATATGCCTAGATTAATTGATGTATTAAGATCTATGTGGGAAAGAGGCTGGTCATTTATTAAGAAGGCTGGTACAATCATTGTTCTTTCTACAATCTTCGTTTGGTTCACAACTTACTTTGGTGTAGTTGATGGTAAGTTCCAAATGTTAAGTGATGAACAAATTGATTCTTCAATCTTAGCTTCAATTGGTAATTTAATTGCTTGGATATTTATTCCTCTTGGCTGGGGTAACTGGCAAGCTGCTGTTGCAAGTATCACAGGTTTAGTTGCAAAGGAAAATATCGTTGCTACTATGTCTATCCTATATGGTGGTGGTGAATTAAGTACTTATGCTACAATAGCTACACACTTTACACCAATTACTGCTTATTCATTCTTAGTATTTAACCTATTATGTGCCCCATGTTTTGCTGCAATTGGCGCAATAAAGAGAGAAATGAATAATTCTAAGTGGACTTGGTTTGCAATTGCTTATCAATGTGGATTCGCTTATGTAATCGCATTACTTGTAACTCAATATGGCAATGCCTTTACTGGTAATCTAAATGTATTTGGCTTAATTGTTGCTGTTGCTTTAACTGTATTAATGATCTATATGTTATTCTTCAAGAAATATGAAGAAGCAAAGACTTTAAAAACAAAATAACTAGAAAGGATTACTCATGTCATTAATTAAAGATAATCTTGGTACTATCATAGTGGGCTTAATATTAATCCTCATTATTGTTCTCATCATTAAATCCATGATTAAAGACAAAAAAACTGGCAAATCTCTTTGTACACATGATTGTTCAAGTTGTGGCATGGGTGGTTCTTGTACGAAAATGAAAGATTTAAAAAACAATTTCAAGAAAGCCTCAAAATCTTTATAGGAGAAAGTTATGTATAACTATTTACTTAAGATTGATGGAATGTATTGTTCAATGTGTGAATCCCATGTCAATGATGTGATTAGAAATAACTTCAATGTAAAAAAAGTTAAATCAAGCCATTCAAAGAAGGAAACACTCATTACAACTGATGAGAAAATCGATGAAGTTAAACTAAAAAAAGTTCTTCATGATATTGGTTACGAAGTTCTTGAAATTAATATTAAATAAATCATTTCAATTAATAGATGGTACTTATAAAT
>CAVCTP010000131.1:0-3603 GCA_963605145.1 Tannerellaceae bacterium | reverse complement strand
TCGGCTACGAAGGTAAAAAAATATTGTTCGTAGCCGAATAAAGGAGTAAAAATGATTGGTAGAAAAGAAGAAATAAATAAGTTAAATGAACTTTACGAAAGCAATAAAGCAGAACTAGTAGCTGTATATGGTAGAAGAAGAGTAGGTAAAACATATTTAATAGATGAAACATTTAAGAATTGTTTTACTTTTAGACATGCTGGATTATCCCCATTTGATGAAGAAAAAGATCATCTTTTAGGAAAGCAACTTAATCATTTTTATCGTTCTTTAATCCTTTATGGATGTAAGGAAACAGAAGCACCAAAAGATTGGTATGAAGCCTTTTTCATGTTGGAGAATCTTTTAGAGAAAAAAGGTAAAAAAAGATTACTTGTTTTTTTAGATGAACTTCCTTGGCTTGATACACCGCGTTCAAACTTCATTAATGCTTTTGAAGGATTTTGGAATAACTATGCCTGTCATAAGGATAATCTTATGGTAGTGGTATGTGGTAGCGCTACTTCCTGGATAGAAAACAAATTAATAAACAATCATGGTGGTCTATATAATAGGATTACTTATGAAATGAAACTTTCACCATTTTCTTTAAAAGAATGCGAAGAATATTATAAGAGTTACAATGTTGTTTTTACTAGATATGATGTAGTTCAAAGTTACATGATATTTGGCGGTATACCTTACTACATGTCATGTATTGATAGGCATATTAGTCTTGCGCAAAATGTTGATAAGTTATTTTTTGAAAAGAATGCCAAACTTAAATTTGAATATGATAGATTATTTTCTTCAATGTTTTCAAATCCAGAAACCATTAAAAAACTTGTAGAATATCTATCTACTAGAAATATGGGTTATACAAGAAAAGAAATTATTAAAAAACTAAATATAAGTAATGGTGGCAGCTTAACTTCTAGTCTTAATTCCTTAATGGCTAGCGATTTCATAATAAGTTATGTTCCGTTTGGTTTTAATAAAAGAGAGACACATTACAAGTTGATTGATCCATTCTGTCTTTTCTATTTACGTTTTCTAACAAAACAGAAGAAAACAAGTGAAAATTATTTTGAACAGAATATAACATCTCCTTCTGTAAATACTTGGCGTGGATTGGCTTATGAAAATGTTTGTTTTAATCATATAAAACAAATTAAAAAAGCATTAGGAATAAGCGGTGTAATTTCTAATAATTCAGCATGGATAAGTAAAGAAGAAGATAATAATGTTCAAATAGATTTATTAATACAAAGAAATGATAATGTTGTTGATATGTGTGAGATTAAATTCTATAGTGGCAAATTTAAGGTTGATAAAAATTATTATCAAACTATTCTTGAAAGACAAACTCTTCTTACTGGTAAATTATCTAAAAAAGAAGTTGTTCATAATGTATTAATAACAACATTTGATGTTGATAAAAACCAATACAGCAATATATTTAATAACATAATTACTATTGATGATTTATTTGATTAAAAAAATAATATAATTTCTTAGTAAACTTGTTTTGGATATTTATATCCATATAAAAACTCCTTTCTTGTAACTGTTTATAGTCAAAGCAATTAAAAAAGAGTTTTTTAAATATTAAGGAAGTATATGATTATATACAAGCTTTCCAATAACCGTTCTTATTTGCGCCACTTCTTTCAATTAGACCTTTATTAGTTAGAGAGGAAATGATTCTTTGAACTGTTTTTTCAGATTTATCAAGTCTAGAAGCAATCTCCTTTTTTGATAGTTTCTTATCTGAAGAAATCATATTTAAAACATTTTCTTCTTGATTTGTAAGTTCTTCTTTTATATTTTTATCTATATATTTTTTTGGTCTTATAAATTCAAAGAAAAATCCATAGGCTTCTTTTCGATAGTCCCAAACAATATTGTTTTCATTACATAATTTGTTTACTCTTTGAAAACCAGTTCCAGCTTTTTCAACATCTTTACTTCTGAATAGAACATCTAATATAAGTCTATTTCTTTTAATTGATGGCATATTTTTATTGATGAAATCGTAAGGTGTTAAGTCATCAGGGAAGGTACCGGGATTGTATATTTCAATAATTCCTGGATGTATTCCTATTTCTATTTCTGCCATGCTTTCATAATCTGCGTGCGCAAAACTATTAACTATTATTTCACGTAATGCTTTTTCAGGAATTTCGGGTTTTTCTTCCCTTTTTCTAGAACCAATATCAACATTCCATTTAATATTTTCTAGAACATATTTAATTGCATAATTTACCAAATTATAAATATTACCATTAATAAGTTTTAAATCAGTGAAAGTAACTTTATCATCTGTAGCATAAGATGCAAGTTTAAGTCCAATCTTTGCATCTTTGCCAAATAGAGCTACAGCAGCATTTTTTAAATATTCACCATCACATAAATCCAGGCTTATTAGAAGTTTAGATTTATCGTATTGTTCCATTTCTAGACGACCATAATGAATTGCGGAATTATAAAAATCTTTTAGTGCTTCTTCATCAATGTCATCAATTGTTTTATCACTTATTTCTTCTTCCCATTTTGAAGCATAATCATCTCTTTTAATAAGTTTTCTTAGTTCATCAGTAGACATTTTTCTATTTTCAGTACCCGTTCTGATTAAATAATCACCATTTACGGAATAAGGTCTATTATGACCATAAAAACTTACTTTTATTACTTTTCGATCTTCAATCGTAAACACTTCAATACTAGGAGTAATTCTTGGATAAATCGCTTCATATATCCATCTTGAAATGTCTTTTTTTGTAGAGTCTGATATTTGTTGACCTTCTACATAGCCATTATCGTTTATGCCAAAATATAAAACCCCTTTACAGTGTTTATTGAGAATGGCACAAATTGATTCCATTGCTTCTTTCTTTTCGTCAGTTGTTTTCTTAAATTCAATTGTTTCAGTTTCTTCACCTATAATCATATTTTGCCTCCTCACTACTTTTATATTACATTTTAATTAATATGACCATATAAATGTCCAGATAAAATGTCCAGATAAATGTCTATATAAGTTGTTTGGACAATAAGAAAGGGCGTTTTTAACGCCCATGTACTCTATTATTCAAATAACTTCTTTAGATTTATATCAAATGGTGGATAGATGATTCCTTTTTCTGTTACTATACCACTTAATAGGTTATGGTCTGTAACATCAAATGATGGGTTATAGCATTTAACCTCTTCTAATGCCATTGGTTTTTCATACCACATGTTTTTGATTTCATCAGGATCACGTAGTTCTATTTTGATATGGTCACCATCAGGGCAATTCATATCAATTGTTGAGGTTGGTCCTAGAGAATATACTGGAATGCCATAGTGTTTGGCAAGTATCGCAACACCTGATGTACCTATCTTATTGGCGAAGTCACCATTGGCAGCAATTCTATCACATCCTACAAAGCAAGCTTGAATCCAACCATTTTTCATAACAATTGATGCCATGTTGTCACATATTAAGGTAACATCAACACCTGCTTTTTGTAGTTCAAAGGAGGTTAATCTAGCACCTTGTAGTAAAGGTCTAGTTTCATCGGCAAATACATGAATATTCATACCTCTTGCTTTGGCAAGTAAGAATGGTCCTTGTGCTGT
>CAVCTP010000130.1:0-3660 GCA_963605145.1 Tannerellaceae bacterium | reverse complement strand
ATTTTATTGAATGTAATATCAATATCATGAATGTTTAATTTTAATTATTTCTTAGCGATATATTTTCTAATATCTAGTGCAATGGCAACTACGATAACGATACCTTGTACGATATATGTCCAAGCAGTATCAATGCCTAAGAATGTCATTTCAATCTTTAAGATTTCAAATACAGTAACACCAATTAATATACCAGAAATCTTACCAGTACCACCTGATACAGAAACACCACCAATAGTACATCCAGCAATAGCGAATAATTCATAACCATTTGCTAAGTTAGAAGAAGTACCACCTGCTTTTGCAGCTAACATGAATCCAGCTAATGCGAATAATGCTGCAGCAATCATATAAGAGATTATAGTCATCTTATCAACATTAATTCCTGATACTTCAGCTGCATCTGGGTTACCACCGATAGCGTACATCTTCTTGCCATATGGAGTGTGGTTGTATAAGAACCACATTATAATCATTAAGATACCAGCGACAATTGCTAGATTTGGAATCATTTGAATACCCATAAATGAGCCAGAAGCCCAGTCAGTATATTCAGGGATTAAACCACCAATTGGTTGAGCACCAGTATATATTAAGGCAATACCATAAATAATTGTCTGCATACCATATGTGCCAATGAAGGCAGGTACATGTAATTTAGAAACAACAAGACCATTTATTAAACCTATTACTAGGGCAAAGCCTATCATTACTAAAATACATACTAGCCACATATTCATTGGTTTCATATTTGGATAAACTTTACCAACATAGTCAAATCTTTGAAGCAATGTTGCGCAAATACATCCAGCTAAACCAACTTGACGGCCAGCAGATAAGTCGTTATTTCTCATGATTAATACACCAGATATACCTAATGCGATAACCATACGAACTGATGTATTAGCAATCAAATTCTTTAAATTGTATGAACTAAAGAATCTAGGATTTTGAATACCTACAAAGATAGCTGAGGCAATAATCATAATGATAACTGCGTTATTTAATAAAAATTGGACTATATCAATTTTTTTCTTTTCCTTTACTTTTTCAGACATTTTAATATTCCTCCTTGTATTACATAAACTTTGTAGAAAGTTCCATAATCTTTTCTTGTGTCATATCGTCACCTTCTACAGTTCCGGTAATTCTACCTTCACACATAACCATGATTCGATCACAAACACCTATTAATTCAGGCATTTCTGAAGAAACAAAGATTATGGTTTTTCCTTCTTTAGCTAATTTGCCAATTAAAGAATAAATTTCATATTTAGCACCAACATCAATACCTCTAGTAGGTTCATCCATAATTAATACATCTGGTTCTTTTGTTAGCCATCTAGAAATAATAACTTTTTGTTGGTTACCACCAGATAGATCTTTTATTAGAGTCTTACTACTAGGAGTTTTGATAGATAGTTCTTTTATTGATTTTTCAACATTTTCATTAATCTTCTTGTGATTTAAAATAAAGCGATATTCCAAATAATCATCTAAAGAAGCAACTGCAACATTATCGCTTATTGATAATACGCCAAATATACCTGTTTTTCTTCTATCCTCTGTTATTAAGGCAATACCATTCTTTATAGCATCTTCAGGTTTCTTAATATCTAATTCTTGACCCTTTAAATATACATGTCCAGAACTATGGCCTCTTAAACCATATATTGCTTCCATTAATTCTGTTCTTTGGGCACCAACTAGTCCTGCGACACCAAAAATTTCGCCCTGTCTAACAGAGAAAGAACAATCTTTAAATGATTTTTCAATTGTTGATTCAAAGTCTTTTACTTCAAAAATAACATCGCTTGGAGTATTAACCTTAGGTGGATACATATCCTTTAATTCACGACCTACTTCTTTAGCAATGATAAAATCAATAGTTAAATCTTTGGCAGGCCAAGTACCGATATATTTTCCATCTCTCATAATTGTAACTTCATCAGAAATCTTTAAAATTTCATCCATCTTATGAGATATATAAATAACACCACAACCTTTATCAGTTAATCTATGTATTATTTCAAATAATTTATCAACTTCATTAAGTGTTAGTGATGATGTAGGCTCATCTAATATTATTATCTTTGCATCAGCACTGATGGCCTTTGCGATTTCACAAAGTTGCATTTGCGATGCAGATAATGTTCCAAGTTTTGTCGTTGCATCGAAAGGTAGCCCTAAATCATCTAATAAAGCTTGGGTATCCTCATTCATCTTCTTATGATCAACCACTTCAATAGGTCCAACCTTTTTTACTGGATATCTACCACAGTAAATGTTTTCTGCAATCGATCTGTCTCGTATTGGCATAAGTTCTTGGTGAACCATAGCAATACCTTTTTGTAATGCATCAAAAGGGTCTTTAATATTTACTTGTTCACCATTGTAAATAATTTCACCCTCATCTAATTTATAAATACCAAATAGGCATTTCATTAAAGTAGATTTTCCAGCACCATTTTCACCCATCAATGAATGAACATGACCGGCTTTTAATTGTAAAGAAACATGATCAAGTGCTTTAACACCCGGGAAGGATTTACAGATATCTTTCATTTCAAGAATATACTCTGACATATTTACTCTCCTTCAAATAATAAAGAAGAGTTGCATTTACATGCAACTCTTCAATGTTTTGTTTAATTATTCAAAATATTCTTTTGTGATCTTTACGTATGGAACGTAGTTAACTTTGTTTTCGATTGTTTCGCCAGCTAATAGCTTTAATACTGTTTCACAAGTAGCAGTAGCTTGACCTTGGTCATCGTTTAATACTGTACCAGTCATAGTACCATTCTTAACCATTTCTTGGCATTCTTCTAGAGCATCAACACCTACTAGATAGATATCTTCGCCAACTGTTCTGTTAGCAGCAACGATAGCTTGGTAAGCACCTAGTGCCATACCATCATTGTTACAGAATACTACTTCGATGTCATTAGCATATGCAGCAAGAGCAGAACCAACTAATTCTTGGCCTTTGCTTTGATCCCAGTTACCTGTTTCTTGGTATAAGCAATTAACGTTAATACCATTGTCAGTTAAGTATTTAATAGAATATTCAGTTCTATATTTAGCATCTGAGTTTTCTGGGTCACCCATGATCATGATATAGTTAACTGTACCATCACCATTGATATCGCCATGGTTCTCTAAATCAAAAATAATTTGTCCTTGGTAAGTACCTGAATCTCTAGCATCAGCACCAACGTAGCAAGTCTTATCACTGTAAGTATAGTCAGCGATTTCTCTGTTGATGAATACTGTAGGAATTCCTGATTCTTCAACTGCTTTTGCTAAAGCATCAGAAGATGTTTGAACTAGGTTAATAATCATTGCATCAACACCTTGTGAGATGAATGTGTTAACTTGTTCAGTTTGTGTAGCAACGTCATTAGCACCATCTACTATTTCAACTTCATATTGAGTGCCACCTTGAGCATTCAAATCTTCAAAATATTTTTGGATATCTTGACGATAAAGAGTCATAAAGTTGTCGTCGAATTGGTAAATTGCAACACCGATTTTAACTGTCTTAGTTGTGTCTTCTTCTTCTTTGCTACCACAAGCAGCTAGAGAGAAAACCATTAATACAGCTAATAATAAACTAATAAGCTTTTTCATTTTTTCCTCCTCGGACCTAAGTCCTAA
>CAVCTP010000129.1:0-3687 GCA_963605145.1 Tannerellaceae bacterium | reverse complement strand
CATTATCCAAGTGATTCTAATAATTCTGGTCAAGATAAATCATTATCTTTTAAGTTATCTGTAGAAGCAACTCAAACAAAGAATAATACTGATAAGGAATTTAATAATTAATAAGGGTAAATATATATGAAGAAAGTATTAAGAATAATAAAGAATATATTTACTGGTTTAATGGTAGTACTAGCCATAGTTATGATGTTATTTACTATGGTATCTATTATCTTTAACTCTACTGATAAATCAATATTAGGTTATAAAGCATATATCGTATTATCTGATTCAATGTCTAAAACTGATTTTGATGCAGGAGATCTAATAATAGTAAAAGAGGTAGATTCTTCAACACTTCAAGAAGGTGACATCATTGCTTATATATCACAAAATACAGAAAGTTATGGAGAAGTAATAACACATAAGATTAGATCATTAACTAATAACAATAATAATGAACCTGGCTTTATTACTTATGGAACTACAACAGATACTAATGATTCTACTATTGTTACTTATCCTTATGTATTAGGTAAATATTCATTCCATATACCTAAACTTGGAACCTTCTTTAATTACTTAAAAACAACTCCAGGCTACATTACATGTATCCTTATTCCATTTTTAACTTTAATCATAATAGAAATCATTAATTCAATTCATCTATTTAATAAATACAAACTTGAACAAAGAAAAGAAATAGAAAAAGAAAAACAAGACATAGAAAAACAAAAACAAGAAACAATGGCTATGCTTAAACAATTACAAGCATTAAAAACTGAGTTAAACAATAAACCAAGTAATTAATTAATACTTATTTAAATAAAACATACAAAAAAGGAGGGCAAATGTTATGAGAAAAAGTAAACTTATAAAAAGAGCTTTATTAACAAGCATACTTACATTACTTATGAGTGTAACTTGTCTTATTGGTACATCATTTGCCTGGTTTACTGATACTACAAGTGTTTCAGTAAAGAAAATAAAAACAGGTAATCTAGATATAACTGTAGAAGCAAAGAATCCTAATTATAACCCTGATGATGTAAATTCAGAGGAATGGATAGATGCTGAAAACCAAACTATACAATGGGTTAAATCAGATGATAGTGCAATACAAGATCAAACAAACATTTTATGGGAACCTGGTTCTACTTATAAACTACAAGAATTACGTATCTCAAATACTGGCGATTTAGCATTAAAGTATAAGATTGTAATTAGCGGAATTGGTGGTAATGCAAAACTTAATGAAGCCATAACTTGGTCAATTACACTTGATGGTACAGATTATATAAATGGTCAAGAACAAAAATTAGCTGCAAAATCAAAAGATAATCAAGGAAATTCTGTTTATGCCTCTAATACTTTAAAAATTTCAGGAACAATGAATGATGTTGGTAGTGAATATCAAAATTTATCAATTGATGACATTACAATTACCGTATTAGCAGCTCAAGATACAGTTGAATATGATAGCAATGATAATGAATATGATAAAGAATCTAAGTATCCAGCTTATATAGGACCAAAAATATCAACAAGTGAGTCATATATTGGCAAATATGCAGATATAGATGCTGATGGGACTGTAGATGGAGTTATATTTGCTGATTTAGCATTTAGTAAGAGTGGTAGATGGATAGATGATAATGGAACTTATTCTTATAGTGCAATTGCAAGTTCTGATTTAAAAGAATACTATATTTCCCAAATATCTTATAAAGATGACTTTGGTATTCATGAAGTTATTTCGCCAGTTAGCGGAACTACAGGAAGTGAAAGATTCTACATAATGGCTTTAGATGACTTTGATAATAATAGATATTCATGGTATCGCAATGCATTCGATAACAAAATTTCAAATTTTGGTACTATAGCAAGTAAAAATTTTGGCAGCGGAAAACAAAATACCTCTAATATGATTTCTGCTTGGAATAACAAAACATATGGAGAACAAGATTCAAATGACTTGTGGGGTAAAATTCAAACTCAGGCTACTAATGGCTGGTTTGTGCCTTCTAGTGGTGAATGGTCTGCATTTGTAGAAGCATTTAGTATAACTAATGCTAGTGATTATAGTTCATATAAACTTTCTGAATATTATCATACTTCTTCACTTTATAGTGAAGACATAGCACATCGTGTTTACTTTGGTAGGCCTTATATGAGCGAGGATATGCTCTTTGCTACACGCAATTATACACGTTTAGCTAACATATTCTAGAATCATCTAAGTTTCTATTGGGGCACACTGCTAGAGGAAAAAAGTTACATTTTAAAAAAGGCAACACCAAGATGTGAATTGAAAAATAAGTAACAAATCAATTGTTTAATAAAAAAAGAACTAGTTATAACCGGGAGGTAAGAATTTATGAAGAAAAGCAAAATAGCCAAGAAAGCACTACTGTGTAGTTTAATTACTATATTGTTAAGTACAACTATGCTTATTGGTACATCATTCGCCTGGTTTACAGACACTGCCAGCACATCCGTAAATACAATAAAAGCTGGTAATTTAGATGTAAAACTAGAAATGGCTGAAGGTTGGGATGCTGAAGGCAATCCTAATGTTTGGAATGATGCGGAGGGTGAAACGGTTGATTTCTTAAAAGCAGTAGGTGCAAGCGAAGATGAAGAACTTCTGTGGGAGCCTGGTTGTACTTATGATTTGCAAGAATTGCGCATCTCAAATAATGGTAATTTAGCTTTAAAGTATAAGATTTCTATCTCAGGTATTAAAGGTGACACTAAGTTAAATGATGCAATTGAATGGACTATAACAATAGGCAATGATACATATAGTGTTAGTGAAGAACAACATCTTGATGCAAAAGTAGGTGATCAAATTGACTCTGATATTTTAACTATTTCAGGTCATATGAAAGAAGATGCTGGCAATGAATATCAAGGTTTATCTATTGATGGTATTGCTATTACTGTATATGCAACCCAAGATACTGTTGAATACGATAGTGAAGATAATCAGTATGATGCAAATGCTTCGTTTGATGGCTATGTAAATGTAACAAAAACAGTATCTACTGAATCGGATACTATCATTCAAGATAAAGAAAAAGATCCTACTATTAAAGCAGTTGTCCCAAAAGATAGCGCTAGTGCAAGCGAACTTACTTTAATAAAAGAAACAACAGAAACTCCTTCGAATATTGAAATTAATACAGGTGAATCTACAATTAGCCTTGATGTAAAGATTATAGACACTCAAACACAAGAAGTGGTTAGTGCAATGGGTGACACTTTCTTCACTATTAACCTAAAAATTGGCCAAGTTGATTTATTGAAGTTCTATCACAAAGGTACAGAAATGGTAAAAGTTGATAGTAAAGATGATTTAACTACAGAAGGCCTATATTATTATGATTTTGATAGTGGCGTCGTTACATACACCACTAAAGAATTCTCACCATTTACTGCAAAGATTAAATATTCTGGTGGTAATGGTTCAGAAGCTTATCCATATTTGATTAGCAACGCTAATGATTGGGCAGGTATTAATAGCGAAGAACAAAGTGAAGATAAGTACTATAAACAAACCGCTGATATTGTTGCAACTGAACAAATAAAAGAATTTGCTGGAACATATGATGGTGGCGGTTATAAATTAACAAGATCAAATAAATACATAGGCAGCACTGGAATTGAAAAAAGTTGGTCTACATTGTTTATGGAAAT
>CAVCTP010000128.1:0-3746 GCA_963605145.1 Tannerellaceae bacterium | reverse complement strand
GACATCGTGCCTGGATCAACATTAATATATGGATCTAATTTTTGAGCAGCTACCTTAAAACCTCTTTCTTTTAATAATCTACCAAGTGAGGCTGCTACTAATCCTTTACCAAGCCCTGATACAACTCCTCCTGTTACAAATATATACTTACTCATAAAACCCCCTAGTTTTAAATAAAAAGGGTGTTTAAACCTACTTGTTAATTTCGGTAAAACACCTTTTGAAAGAACAAATCCGTTTTCGATTATAATACAAATTTAAAATTATAAAGCAATAAATTAAAATTATTTGAAATCAAAAAAAGATGATGCATTAAGCATCATCAATTATTATTCTTTTCCTAATAATTTAAACATCTTCTTCTTATATACTTCAACACCTGGTTGATTAAATGGATTGATGTCTAATAAGTAACATGTCATACCACAAGCAATAAAGAAGAAATAAATCATATAGCCAAATGAATAAGCACTATTATCTTTTAAATGAATAACAATGTTAGGGTTATTTCCTTCATTACTATGAGCATCTAATGTTCCTTCAAATGCCATCTTTGAAACCCATGATAATTTCTTACCTGCTAGATAATTCATATTATCATCATTATCTTTATCACTTGGGAATACTAAATCATCAGCCATATCATCAATATATAAAACTGTTTCTATTTCAGTTTTCTTACCTTCTTGAATAAATTGGCCTAATGAGTGTAAATCAGTTGAGAAACATGCACTAGTTGGAAATAATCCTTTACCATCTTTTCCTTCTGATTCGCCAAATAATTGTTTCCACCATTCAGCAATCATTGTTAGTTGTAGGTGATAAGTTACAAACATTTCAGCAGTATAACCTTGATTGTCCAATATTCTTCTAGCAACCGCATATTGATATGCCTTATTTGTATGCAAATCAGCATTATTTAATTCATTATAAGCATCTAAACTACCCTTCATTAGAGCTTTAATGTCCACACCTGCTAGAGCTAAAGGTAATAGACCGACAGCTGTAAATACGGAATATCTACCACCAATATCATCAGGGATAACAAATGTTTCATAACCATTCTTATCAGCTAAGGCTTTTAATGTTCCTCTTGCTTTATCAGTAGTAGCGAATATTCTATTCTTTGCATCATCACCATATTTTTCTTCCATGAATTGTTTGAAGATTCTAAAAGAAATAGAAGTTTCAGTAGTAGTACCTGATTTAGATATTACATTTAGTACTACCTCTTTATTTTTAATATGTTCTAGAACTTGTGAGATATAAGTATTGGAAAAAGTATTACCAACAAATATTACTTCAATATTGTCATTAGGATACAATCCCTTAACCATTTCTAGAGCTGCTCTAGTTCCTAAATATGAGCCACCAATGCCACAAACTAACACTGTGTCATATTTACCAGCCATCCTATTTTTCAAAGCAATAATTCTTTCAAATTCTTCCTTGTCATAATTTAATGGCCAATCAACCCAACCTAGAAAATCATTACCCTTGCCAGTTTTGTTATGCAAATCATTGTGTGCTTTGCTTACCTTTTCTTGCCAAGAATAAATATCCTCATTTAATTTGGCATTACTTAAATCTAAATTAATCATCATACTCTCCTTTTATCCATTTTGGTAATTTATCTCTTAAAATTGAAAATCCTTTGATATTATCTGGCATACCTAAGAATTTAACTCTTTTAGCGTAACGGCGCTTATTTTGTGATAAAGCCTTAAATGATAATCTTAATTGTTTATGTTCCTTATCAATATCAATTACTTTACACATAACATAATCATCAATATTTAAATAATTGTTGATATTTCTCACAAAGCCATTAGATATTTCTGAAATATGAATTAAACCACTAACACCATCTTCAAATTTCACAAAAGCGCCATATGGTTTAATGCCACTAATTCTGCCATATACAATCATTCCAACTTTATAATCACTAATAGAACTCATACGAACTCAATTATAACATTGTATAATACTGTAGATGAATTTTAATTATCCTTTACTTTCTTATATTTGTTCATTATTTATAGCACAAGGTGTTAAACCTTTAATAATGTTATTTAAGACGAAGAAGTTTTCTTTAAAATATGCTTTTTCATCTGGTGGCTATCCTAGTGCTCATTCAGCTGGTGTTACTTCTCTAGCTTTAAGCATTGGTATTAAAGAAGGTTTTAACTCTTCATTATTTGCCATTAGTTTTGTATTAGCGGTAATTGTTATATATGATGCTTTTAACGTTAGATGGTATGCAGGAAGAAATATCAAACTAACAAGACAATTGGTTATAGACTTAAAAGATAAGATTGATTTAAATGATCCTATATATAACGAAAAACTAAAAGATGTATTGGGGCATACAAAATTAGAAATTATCACAGGTATTTTATTAGGAATTATTGTTGCTTTGGTGGTATATTTGATATGGAGATAATATGACACAAGAAGAAAAAGTTAAAGCTATTAAGAAAACTATTGAAAAATGTCGTCCATATATTCAAGCTGATGGTGGCGATGTTGAATTTGTGAAACTAGAAGATGATATTTGTTATGTCAAAGTACATGGCGCATGTCTTGGCTGTGCTGCTTTAGACTACACTTTAAAAGAAGGCGTAGAAGCAATGCTTATGGACGAAGTTGAAGGTATAAAAGAAGTTCGCCTTGCCCAAGATGATTTATCATCACAAATTCTATAGTTAATAAAAAATAGTCAAATCAAAAGGACTTCAATTGAAGTCCTTTTTTAACGCCTTATTTGATTACTTTAGCACATCTATCACATAGTCCATCTTCGTTTTCTTCTTCAACGATATTCCAACATCTTGGACATACATGACCTTTAGCCTTTTCAATCTTAACTTCTATATTTTCATATTTTGTTAGCTCTTCATCAACAAAACTTACCTTAGCAATTATCAACCATTGATTAATCTTATCACCAAAGGCATCTAATAGAAGTTTCTTATCATCATCAGATACATGTAATAATGCATGAGCTTGCATTGGTTTTTCAATTACCTTAGCATTAATTGCATCTTCTCTTGCTTTAAAGATATCTGATCTAATTTGATGTAATCTTGCGAAATTATTCTTAATAGTATCACCGTCACTATATTCTTCTACTTTAGGGAAGTGTGTATAATGTACACTATTTGCTTCGCCACTATTGAAATAAGTCCAAATTTCATCACTTGTATAAACTAAGATTGGTGACCATAATTTAACTAGATAATCAACAGCATGATATAAAACTGTTTGCATCTTTCTTCTTCTAGGAGAATCTTTTGCATCACAATATAAGATATCCTTACCAAAGTCACAGTAATAACTTGATAATTCATTAGTCATGAAATTAACCATGGTGCCACTTGCGGCAACAAAGTCATATTTATCATAAGCATCAATAACTTTCTTAGCCATATCATTTAGACTAATCATGATATATTTATCTACTGCTTCTAAATCTTCATATTTAACTAGATTATCCTTGTTGAAATCTGAGATGTTTCCTAATAAGAATCTAAAGGTATTTCTAACTTTACGATACATATCAGAGATTTGTTTTAAGTTAGAATCGCCGATTCTCATATCAGCTTTGAAGTCTTCACTAGCTGCCCATAATCTTAAGATATCGGCACCATAACGTTTAATAATATCTAATGGATTAACAACATTGCCAATTGACTTATGCATTGCTTCACCCTTAGAATCGCATACCCAACCATGTGATAATACTG
>CAVCTP010000127.1:0-3758 GCA_963605145.1 Tannerellaceae bacterium | reverse complement strand
TATAAAAAATTGTATCCACATTTGAATACAATTTTATAAATAAATCTTCAATAAATTCCTGTCAGTTATTTTTTATTTTTCTTTTTATTTTCTTCTTCGATAATCTTTTCCTTTGAAGTCATGTGATATAAAGGAACAAAAGGAATGATTAAAGGTGTAGTGTCTGAATAAGTAATATATTCTTGTATTTCACCATAATGTTTGATATGTCTAGTTTCAACACGCTTTGCCCCAGACATCATAACAATAACAATTAAGATATAACCAACTATAACAAGTATCCATTGTGCACCATGTGCTCCGCCAATACCTGAAATTAATGAACCAGTCCAAAATAAGATTTCCCCAAAGTAGTTTGGACATCTACACATCTTATATAGACCATCCATAGCTGGCATATCTGGCCTTACTAATTTAGCATTACTCTTTTGTCTATCAGCTGCAGCTTCAATAATAATACCAATTAAGCTAATAATTATGCCTATTACTAAAGCTAAATTATTATCGGCATTATTTAATAAACGATAAATTGGGCTAGCAGATTGGCAAACATACATTGCACCAAAAGTAATCCACATCACAAAAGATACAAAGAAAGGCATTTTTACATCACCACCAACTTCAGCCATCTTTTTACGATAACTTTCATTTTTTAGTTCTCTGATAAGTAAAAAGCCACCAAGTCTAATACCATATACTACAAATAAAATACATTGAATTAGAAACAAAATATTAAAATTCTTATTTATAATAGCAACAATAAACATTGTAAGACCTATACCAGCACTAGCTAGTCCATAGCCAACTGACATAAACCAAACAAATCTTTTAAAACCTATTGAACAACATACAAGGGCTACTATATAAAATAGCCAAATCATCTTTGGAAATACACTATACATATCTAAAACTTAAGTCCCTTTTCGTAAATTTCATTAATATATTCTTTAAAACTATATTTACCAGTTTGTACAGAAGCAACCATATCTTCTGTCATTGTCCACTTACCAAACTTAATAACACCCTTCTTCCACTTAGGCGCAAAGAAAATAATCATATCAAATAAGAATGGTGGAGCATATTTTATAACTGGCTGCTTCCCTGCGGCCTTAAAGAACATTTCGGCAATTTGCTTATATGTATAAACTTCATGACCACCTACATCATATTCTTTATTATCATCATTCATATGTTCAACAATATAATCCGCAAAGTCTCTAGTATCAATAACATTACACTTAATTTCATTTTTAGTCTTTAATAATGTTACTTCACCCTTTTCTACCTTTGGTTGGAAGATATGTGCTGTATCATAGAAATAACCAGTAGGTCTAAAGATTGTATAAGTTAATCCTGATTTTCTAAGTTCCTCTTCAAACATTGCCTTAGCATCAAGCATAGGAATATCTCTACCCTTATCAGCCTTTAATACTGAGATATAAGCAAAATGCTTTACCTTAGCTCTAACAGCTTCATCTAAAAGATTCTTATTTGCGCCAAAGTCAATATCATAAGCAGTAACTTTTTCACTAGCCTTTGTTAGACCAACAGTAGTAATTACTGTATCAATACCATCACAGACACCATTTAATTTTTCCTTATTAGTCATATCGATTTGTAAAGGTGTATAACCCTTAAAATCTGTTTCTTTAATAACCATATCAGCAGCAATTACATCATAACCGCTATCAACTAAAGATTTAAGAACATCACTTCCTAAATGACCAAATGCACCAGCTAATAATACTTTCATAACTAATCCTCCTTAATTTTTAATTCATTTAATCCACTTTTAGATAATAATTTAACACCAATAAATAAAGATCCTTGACCAATAGTATTTACTAATTCCGCAATCCAATTCATATAACTTAAAGTGAAATCTTTACTAGAAAGATAACCCATCATTAATGAGAAAATAAATGATATTACAAAATAAATAATTAATTTATTCTTCTTTAACTTTTTAGAAAGCACAATTAATGAGAAATCTATACCAAATAAGCCAAGTACCATAAATAATATAAAAATAAAAGTACCTGAAAATACAACAGGTGTAACAGCATAAATGTTTTTCTCTGATTGTGGTAAATAAATCATACAAATCATTGCGAAACCAGCCATTATAAAACCAATTGCTTGCAAAGGAAGAAACATTGCATTTAATCTTTCAAAATTACAAATATTTGCGGCATACAATAACTTATATAAAGCTTTTAAAATACCTGCCATAAATACATCAATTGTACCAGCACAAAATAAAGCATAAGCTCCCTTTGACATCTTATTATATAAATCTTTCTGTAATATAAAGATTGCCATACCAAATAAGATAACAGGAATAAAATCAACTAAAGCCATTGGAATTGAATACATATTTTCACCTACTTTTCTTTTTAAAACACTTATTTATGAAAATGTTCACAAGTGAATGATAACTCTTTCACACTTTTTTTAAAAGTGTTTTATCTTGAAAACACATAATAAAAAGAACGAATTAACGTTCTTATAATATGTTAGAAAATTATTATCTAAGATTAATATGTTGACCAAAAACGATCAATATTATGAGCTAATTCCTCAGCATTAGGACAATGAATATAATCTGTCTCATTACATTCAAGTACTAACTTTGCCTGATATCCTTCCTTCTCTAAATTGAATAATCTCCATAATATATTATTTAAAAGATATAAATTATTATGGAAATTAGTACCATGAATTCCACCAGTTTCTTCTTCACCAGAACCAATACAATCATTTAAATGGATTATATAGTTGCTTGATTTATATTTATTAATAGCTTCTGAAAAAGATAATTCATCATATTTAAAAGACATCTCTGACATCATTAAGTGACATGTATCTAATAAAGAATATACCTTTTCTAAACCAATTCTAGCTCTTATATATTTTTTAATTTGTAATGCTTCAATAGCACCAATATCACGATAACAATTTTCAATATGTAAAATTATATTGTTTTCTTTAATATAATCGCAAAAAGCATCAACTTCCTTAGAAGCCATAATCTCATAATATTTAGATTCAGCATGTATAACTAAACCAACATTTAATTTCTTACATAAAGCAAATACCTTTTGGGCATATTCACTTCTAAATTCATGTGCGACTTGCATAATATCACATCTCTTTAAAGGATAATGAATTGAATAAATTGGTTTACTAATACTAGGAATTAAAGCGAAATTATCTCTTTCATCACCTTGTAAATGTATTTCAAAACCATCAATGAAACTCAAAGTATTTTTATATGCTATCTGTTCTTTATTTAATGCTAATTTAAATGCTTTTCTCATTTGCATAAGCATTATAACATAATTCAGTTATAATAGTTTTATGAAAAAATTATTTGAAGAGTTTAAAAAATTTATAAACAAGGGCAATGCAATTGACCTTGCAGTAGGTGTTGTTGTAGGTAGTGCTTTTACTTCTATAGTTAACTCCATAGTATCTGATTTAATATCTCCTATTATCGGATTAATTATTGGTGGTCTTGATTTCTCAGATATCAAGATTCACCTATTGGGTGATGCATATATCAATATTGGAAGTTTTATTCAAAATGTCTTAGACTTCCTAATTATTGCCTTTGTATTGTTTGTGATTGTCAAAGGAATAAATACAGCTAATGAAAAATTGATTCACAAAGAAGAAGAAGAACCCAAAAAAGAAGATCCAGATGATGTCAAATTATTAAAATCAATTGAATCAGAATTAAAGAAATTAAATAAGAA
>CAVCTP010000126.1:0-3838 GCA_963605145.1 Tannerellaceae bacterium | reverse complement strand
GATGATTATTCAGTTGCCCAAACATATTGTTTAGGTAAGGCTCAATTATAAAAAATAACCTTATATAAGATTACATAAGTATAAATGGTGAGTTAATAGCTCATCATTTTTTTGGTATGGAATGTACTTTTCTATATGAAACTAAGATAGATGCAAAGTAGCCTATTAATAATGAAGTAATATGTTCAGGTAAAAAATGCTGTATTAAAAAATAGGGAATACTCATAATAAGAAGCCATAAAAGGAAGCTTGCTAGAGGCATTAGAATATATTTTTTGGAAATAATTGATAAGGCAATAAGTACTCTTTTAAAGCCAAAGCATCCAAATAAATAAGCGATAACAGCAATAATAACTGAAATAAGAATGTTCATAATTAATATTATAGAATATTCAAATATAAATGAGACTAAAAGGATTAAATGTTTTAGAATTAAGGCGTGAATATAAATACTGGCGCAAGAATTATTGTACAAGAATGGCTTCATGCTAAGAAAGAGGATGTTGTTCATCTAATTACTGATGAAACTAAGACTAGGGAACTAGAGGCTTTTAAAAAGGCTTGTGAGATTCAAGGTGTTAATTTAAAGACAACTATTATTCCTTCTGATTGTGTACAAAGTGCTGAGGTAATAGATAAGATGAAAGAAATCATGTCTTATGCCGATGTGATTATTGGGGCTACTAATTATTCTTTTATTACTACTAATGCCGTAAAGTATGCTTTAAAAAAGGGAACAAAATTTTTATCTCTTCCTTTATCAACAAATGATGGCAGTTCTTTGTTGGAACAAGAATTTATTAGAATGTCACCAATCAAAGCTAAGTTTATGTCTATTCCTTTAATTCGTTGTTTAAATAAAACAAAAAAGGTTCATATAACAACAAAGAAGGGAACAGATATTACTTTTGATATTACTCAGCGTAAACCTGGATTATTCAATGGTTCTTCTGCTAGACCTGGAGATTGTGCAAGTGCTAGTTTTGAGGTTTATGTAGCACCTAATGAAACAATGACAAATGGTCGAGTTATTTTAGATGGTTCAATGGGTTATATAGGACTAGTTGATGAAGATGTAGAAGTTATCTTTAAAGATGGTTATATTACTTCTATTCAAGATAATCCATCAGGCAAAAGATTAAAGGAATTCATGAAATCTTTTGATGATAAGGAAATTTATTGTGCGGGAGAATTAGGAATTGGTTTAAATACTATTTCTAGATGTCAGGGTAAATCTTATATTGAAGATGAATCAACTTATTCTACTTTTCATATTGGTTTAGGAAGAAATAAGGCTCTTGGTGGCAGTCACGATGCAAAGGGTCATTTTGATATTGTTACTCATAATCCAACAATTACTACTGATGTAGGAAATATTATGGTAGATGGTAATATTGTTGGACTAAGAGGTAAGACTTTATATATTCAATGAAAATATTTTCATAAAAATTTAAAAATTGCATCTTTTTGTGAATTTATTAATTTTTTCATGTTTTCAATTTTAATGCCTTTGGTATAATGCTTGTATTATTAGTATTGAAAGGGGAAAAATATGATCAAACTAATAGGTGTTTTAATCGTTATTGTCGGATTTATATTAAAATTTGACACACTTGCGGTTGTCGTTGTTGCAGGTATTGTTACCGGCTTTGTAGGTGGTATGTCATTTATGGATATACTAAGTACATTAGGTAGTGCCTTTGTAACAAACAGAACAGCCACATTATTCGTTCTTACTTTACCTGTAATCGGTATCTGTGAAAGATATGGTTTAAAGGATAAAGCAGTTGATTTAATCAAATCATTAAAATCTGCTACTACAGGTAGACTACTTGCTATATGGCAAACTGTTAGAACATTCGCTTCTGCATTCTCTTTGAGAATTGGTGGCCATGCGCAATTCATTCGTCCACTAATTAATCCAATGGCTCAAGCTGCATATGTTGCTAATTATGGTGAACCAGATGATAAGGTTGAAGATCAAATCAAAGGTTTATCAGCTGGTACTGAAAACTATGGTAACTTCTTCGCTCAAAACTGTTTCATGGGATCTTCAGGAACATTATTAATTGTTTCTACATTAGTTGAACAAGGTTATGATGTTACTGCTTTACAGATTGCTGGCTCTTCTTGGTATATTGCAATCGCATCTATTATCGTAGGTGTTGCTTATGCTTTAATTTGGGATGCAATCTTTAAAAAAGCAAATGCAAAAGGAGGTAACAAATAATGGGTGAAATTATTGCTGCTATGACTTTCTCGCAAAAAGTCGCTGAAGTCTTCTATTTATTAATCGGAATTATATTTATCCTTACAGGCAAAAAAGCTTTAGATGATAAAGATTGTCCTAAGAGAGTTACTAGTGCTATCTTCTGGTTTATTGTTGCCTTTACTTTCATTGCTGGATATTGGCTAAATGCTTTAGGTCTTGCTTGGGTTATTGGCCTATGTGTAGTTGTAATGGCTGCTATGACTGCTTGTGGTTTAGTATCACAATCTAAATCAGATGTTCCTACAGCTAGTGAAACTAGAGCTAACGCTGACAAGTATGGTATGAAATCATTCATCCCACCAGTTGTGCTAGCATTAACTGCTGTATTAGTTGCTACATTCTGGACTGCATTAGGTTCAAATAACGCTCTATGTTTATCAGGTGTTGTTGGTCTAATCGTTGTATTCTTATTATTCAAACCAAAAGCTGAATATGTTGTAAAAGATGGTACACGTTTAATGGATAACGTTGGTACAGTTTCATTACTTCCTCAAATCTTAGCTGCCTTAGGTAAATTATTTACTGCTGCTGGTGTTGGTGAAGTTATTGCTGCTGGCGTATCTGCTATTGTTCCAGAAAACAATCTATTCATTGCTGTAGTTGTATATTGTGTTGCAATGGCATTATTCACAATGATTATGGGTAATGGCTTCGCTGCATTCTCTGTTATTACAGTTGGTATTGGTATCCCATTCTTAATTGCTAAAGGCGCTGACCCAGTTATCGTTGGTGCATTAGGATTAACTGCTGGTTACTGTGGTACATTGATGACACCAATGGCTGCAAACTTCAATATCATGCCTGCTGCATTACTAGAAACAAAATCTAAATATTCTATTATCAAATCTCAAGTACCAGTTGCATTAATAATGTTATTAATCCACATCATCTTGATGTATACATTGGCTTTCTAATATGAAACTATTATTAACTGCTTTTGATCCATTTGGTGGTGAACCAGTTAACCCTGCTCTAGAAGCAGTAAAACTAGTATCTAATAAAATTGGTAATATTGAGATTGTTAAACAAGAAGTTCCTACAGTATTTGGTAAATCAGTAAAAACTGTTCAAGAAGCTATTGAAAGAGAAAAACCTGATGCTGTATTATGTATCGGCCAAGCTGGTGGAAGATATGATCTTACAGTAGAAAAGGTTGCCATTAACTATGATGATGCAAGAATTAAAGATAATGAAGGTAATCAACCTTTAGGTAAATGCATATTTGAAGATGGTGATACAGCTTACTTTGCTACTCTTCCAATCAAAGCAATGGTTGCTGAGATTAGAAAAGCTGGCATTCCTGCAAGTATTTCTTATACTGCTGGCACATTTGTTTGTAACCATCTAATGTATGGTACACTTTATACTCTTGCGAAAAAATATCCTGGTGTTATTGGTGGATTCATGCATGTTCCATATATCACAGAACAAGTTCTAGATAAGAGAAACATGCCATCATTAACTACTGAACAAATCGTTAAAGGTATCGAAGCTGCTATCAAAGCAATTGATGAAAATTCTGAATTAAATACTATCGAAGGAACAACTCATTAATTAGATTATTAA